>DATEME010000050.1:0-6499 GCA_035275865.1 Candidatus Acidiferrales bacterium
TCGCAAAAGGCGTCTCGTGGTCGATCTTGCCGCTGGTCGCCGGCCTTTTCGTCATCGTTCAGGCGATGCAAAACGCGGGCTTGCTGCACGTGGGGCTTGCAGGTCTCGAAAGCCTCGGACAGACCGCCGCGTGGATGGCAAGGGGCGCCGCCGCGTTCAGCGTGGCTTTGCTATCGAACGGGATGAACAACCTTCCGGTCGGCCTAATGAGCGGCGCCGCGATTCAGCACACGCACGACGCAGGCGTGATCGCCCACGCGATCCTCCTCGGCGTCGACCTGGGCCCGAATCTTTCCGTCACCGGCTCGCTGGCCACAATCCTGTGGCTGATCGCCCTCCGCCGCGAGGATGCGGAAATTACCGCCTGGGAATTCTTCAAAGTGGGGATAATCGTAATGCCTATCGCGCTAATTGCGAGCCTGCTTTTCCTCTGGAACTAATCGGCACCCAATCGGGAGTGACAAATTTTGTCGCACGAAGAGACGAAATTCATCGAAAAAATGCCAAACAGGTAAAGACCGTATTTTACTTTTCGGACGGAATCCGCATCATAGCTTTAGATGTAGACGCCGGCCGATATTCGATGACTCGCTCAGTCTGGGTGGCCCTTCCAATTCTGATTCTGCTTGCGCTCGGTTCCTCCGGGACAGGCAAAGCGCAGCCGCCGCGTTCCACAACGAGCCAGGGCTGCGTCAACCAAGGCAAGGACCGTCGCGCGTTCGCCCCGGTCGTTTGCTGGACGCAACGCCACCTTTCGTGGAAGTCGCCCCATAAACCCCGTTTTTTCCTCCTCGGCAAAACCACGCACACGAGCCTCGGCTTCGCCTGGCCGCCGTACGTCGTCTATAACTCGCCGAAAAGCAAAGGCCAATGGCGCATGTTCCGCATCGGCTTCCGCTATGACCGCAACTGGCACGGCTACATCTTCCCGACAGCCGCCTGGAAAATCGTCGATTCGCCTCTCGAATATTGACCCGCTCCGCGCATTAGTCCGCTTTTTGCGCATCCCGCCGCGCAGAATGCGTCGCCTTCAGCATCATCGCCAGCACGACAAGAAACGCCGTCGCAGCATTCGCCCAGATAATCTCCGGCGCATGCAAGAGCAGCCCATACATCAGCCACAAGAGAATCCCGATCAGATAAATCAGCAGCATCGAATATGACAAGTCTTCGCCGCCGCGGCGCCGAATCTTCACGATCTGCGGAATAAACGCTCCCGTCGTGCAAATCGCGGCCATCGTTCCCACGTAATCCAGCAATCGCATCTCAATCTCCCGCTCGCAATCTTCGCATATCGTTCGCATAGCCCGCGCGGACAAGCGAAACCGAGCCGTCATTTCGCTGCACCTCAGGCCAGTAGTTTTCGGCTCCGCAGTCAAGTAGCCTTCTCGGCACGATACGCCGGTACCAAGTCCCAGTGGAGGGAAAGCGTGTTCTGCGAACGTTGTGGCCAAAGTTTTCTGCCTAAGGAATCCGTCTGCAGCCGTTGCAAAGTGCCAGCGACGCGCCACTTCTTCCAGCTAATGAGCCTTGCGACGCTGCTCGTCGCCGTTCTTTGCAACACGCTCATCGGCCTCATGGTGCTCCCGCGGCTCGCGCAGGCGCCGCATTCGCCGTTCGTTTTTCGCGCGTGGCTGTGGTTTGACCACAAAGCCGCGCTTTACGGCTGGGTGCCGTTCGTCGTCGGTTTGCTCGCGTGGGATTATCTTGTCTGGAAGGCCGCGCGCCCCAAGGTGAAGGGCTGGTTGACGCGCAAACTGCTGACGTTCTCGCTTGCTGCTGGCGTTGCGCCGATGTTACCCACGTGGGTACCGGCCGGCCAGCCTCCAAAGCAGTTCTTCGCCATGATCGGCAAATATCCGGGCGTTCCGGCGATGCTGGCGTGGGGCGTCGTGCTGGTCGTCGTCATCCTGCTCTGCATCAATCGCGAATCGCGCGACTATCTCCTGGGCCACGGCAAGGCGCTCAGCATCGTGAGCCTATGCTTCCTGCTCCTCGTCGTGACGATGACCGTGGTCAGCTGGTCCTTCACGTACTAATAGGGCGCGGTCACTCTAATCCAGCTTTTCTGGGGCGTTCCGCTCACGCCGTAAGCCGCTGCGAATCCTTCGCCGCAATTGCGTGATCCAAATCCGCCCGCGCCGCGAACAAATTCACCAGCCGCTCCTCGAGTATCTGTGCATGCGGCGCACTCCTCCTCAATGCGCTCCTTGCACTGGAATAAATCGCGCGATACGCCGGCCTCAATTCTTCGGCAACGGCCGCGCTCGTGCCCCAATTCACACGCTCGCCAAGTACGCACGCAATTCGATGCGCCTGCAGTGGACTGATCTCGCTTTCGAGCCCCTTATTAATCGACTCCTGCAAAGCGCCGATGCGCTCGACTGCAGCATCCTTTTCCGCGTCGCCGAGTGCATCGTTTTCAATAATCTGCTGCATCGCTTGCTCAAACGGCTTATCGATCGCCTCTTCCCTGCTGATCCGAGCCTTCGATTCAAATAATATGGCTTCCAACTTGATCGTGTATTCGCTGATCTTCCGGTGCACAACGCCCAGCTGCCCTCCCGCCGCCAGCGCCGCTTCAATCGTCGATCTTCCTTGCGCCAGCGCCGTCTTGTACAACTCAAAATCGCCCGACGCCATATTCCAGATCGCTTCGTCGACGAGCGCCTTCGCCGCATTGCCAAACGTCAAATCGCGCGAGGCGCGAACGGGTTTCGGCATGGCGGCGCGTTCCGCCTTCGCCGCCTTGATATTGCTCACGCTTCGCACCGGAACGGGCACACCGGCGGGGATTGGTACAGGCGCGCTCGACTGCAGCGCAGGACCTTCCGCCGCCTCCGCGCGAACGCCGCTTTCCACTGGGACAGCCGGCTTGGTCAAGGCAGCCGATGAAGGCGGAACCGCGCGATCCGTTATGGCATCGCCTTCGATCAGCCGTACATCAGCAAAATTTTGATTCGACGCGCGCACTTGCACTTCGCCAATGTGATTCGCGCAAAGATATACGGCATCGCTTCCGTCGCCCGTTTTGTAGAGCGCCATGATCGGCGTTCCGTAGTCGCAGTCGAGCTTGTAATGCTCGGAAAGGGGCGCGGCGGCCCGTCCGGGCACAAGTCTCCACTTAGCGCGTTCGATGCATTGGCGTTTCGGCACGGCACAATTGTAGTGGACTGCGCCGATTTGGGAATTCCCCGCTGCAAGGCCTGTTTCGCAACAGGAAACTTCGCCGGAAGTTCGCAATTCGGCAGATTTTCGCCGTTGGAGAAAAGAAGCGCTTCTCAAAACGCATAGCGGGCGTTTCAGCTGACAAAATCGGCCTGCCTCCTATATTCTCCTCTACTTCCTTTCCCTCCTTTACATCCTCTCCCGTCCCGGATGTACAATGCAGCCACGACAGCAGGTTTGAAGCTGTTTTATTACATAGAACGGGGGGACTTATGACGATCGAGCGGCGTGAATTTCTCAAGACCACAGGTGCGGCAATCACGGCGGGCGCGGCAACACTTGCGCTTGGCGGCAGAGTTCTCGGCGCAAACGATCGCGTGCGCGTTGCGATCTGCGGCGTGCGCGGACGCGGCAATGATCACATAAAGGGCTACGCAAAGGTTCAGCAGGCACAAATCGCCGCTCTTTGCGACGTGGATGAAAACGTTCTCAACGAGCGTCTCGCGGAGCTCGACAAGATGGGCTTGCCGAAAGCCGAATCTTATGGCGACGTTCGCAAGCTGCTCGAGAACAAAGACATCGATGCGATCTCTATCGCCACTCCGAATCACTGGCATACGCTGATCGGGATATGGGCCATGCAGGCCGGAAAAGACGTTTATATCGAAAAGCCCTGCTCGCACAATCTCTGGGAAGGCAAGCAGCTCATCGCCGCCACTAAGAAGTACAACCGCATCGTCCAGCACGGCAGCCAGTCGCGTTCGAATCCCGGCATGATCGAAGCGATCAAGCACGTCAACGATGGCACCATCGGCGACACATACATGGCCCGCGCGCTTTGCTACAAATGGCGCCCGACAATCGGCTACGCGCCCCAGGAACCCGTTCCCGCGGGTGTAAATTACGATATGTGGACCGGACCCGCGCCGCTCAAGCCGTTCACGCGCAATCGCTTCCATTACAACTGGCACTGGATTTGGGACACAGGCAACGGCGACATCGGCAATCAAGGAATTCACGAAGTCGATATCGCGCGCTGGGGCCTCGGTGTCGACTTCCCCACGTTAGTCAGCGCGATGGGATCGCACTTCATGTTTAACGACGACCAGCAGACACCTAATCTCCTGAATGCCGTTTTCTATTTCGACGACCCGAACGTACCGGGCAAGCGCAAAATGCTCGAAGTAGAGGTCCGCGGTTGGATCACCAATCACGAAGTCGAAATCGGGACTGGCGCATATAGCACCAAGGGCGTGCCTGCTGCAGGCCTTACCGCCCAGCCGCCAAAGCCGAAGCCGGTTGCCCCGAAGCCGGCGGCCGCTTCAAAAATGGCATCCTTGGGACCGGTAAACGGCGAGCCGAGCACCATCGGCAATATCTTCTACGGCTCGAACGGCTATGTCGGTATCGACGGCTACGACAGCTACAAGACTTGGATCACCGACAAGCAAGAAGCTGGTCCAACCGGCCATGGCGACGGCGACCACTTTCAGAATTTCATCGATTGCGTCCGCAGCCGCGACGCCGAAGAACTGCACGCGCCTATCATCGAAGGCCACAAGTCCGTGACGCTCATCCATCTCGCGAACGCGTCCTATCGCCTCGGCCGCTCGCTGAAATTCGACCCGAAGACACAGGAAGTGATAGGCGACGAAGAGGCCAGCACAATGCTCCGCGGCACCTACCGTGCGCCGTACGTCGTCCCGGAGAAGGTCTAAATTTGGTTCGTGACGGTGGCGGGTTTGGCCTCTGTGGCGGCCTACCCGCCGTTTGGTCGGGCGCTTCGGCTTGCTTTTCCCTGGGAACGCCAATCTCCCGATTGGCGCTTTGCTTTTGTAGCGGCCGCCGTTGCCCGCGTTTTTTGCGGGCGCCTCTCGGCGCGCGGTTTTCGTTTCGCCTGCCCAATGTGCGATCTATTCCAGCGCCCTGGCCGCAAATTCCCTCAACTCGGCATCTTCGACCTCGAAACTGATTTCGATTGGCTTGCAACATACTTCGCAGTCCTCAATGTAGGTTTGCCGCCCGGCGGACAAATCCAAAACCATTGAGATTTCCTGCCCACAGTACGGACAAATGAAATAGTGCTCCACGGAGAATTGTCCTTTTCCTGTTCGTGCGAAATCGAATTGATGGCGCGTTTATTTCAGGAAGTATCCAAATAAGAAGTTGCCGTCATCCTGAGCGAAGCGCCGCAGGTCCGCCGTGGTGGAAGGGACCCCTCTTGCTTTTCTTCGATCCAGCCGGACGCGCACAACTACCCTCACTCACGCACAAACTTCAAAAAACTCTCGCGAATCCTCCTCGGCAACTCTCCCCGGTTTTTCGCCGTCATCAATTCATGCCCCGCGCCCTCGATCGCGAGCATTTCCGTCCGCGCCGGAATCAACTTCAACGCCTCCTTGAACTCGTCGATCGTCCCGAATCCGTCGCGCGTGCCGCTCACAAAAAGCGCGGGCGTCTGCAAAGACGGAAAATGCGCGCTCCGCATCGACTCACGCCTCTTCGGTGGATGCAGCGGATACGAAAGCAACAAAAGCGCCGGAACGAGGCCCGACTCCTCGGCCGCGAGCATCGACGCCTGCCGCCCGCCATAAGAATGCCCGCCGAGAAACACTCGCCCGGGCACAATCTTCCGCATGGCCTCAACGGCTCGCCGCAAGCCCTGCCGGTCGTGTTCCGCGCATCCCGGCCAGGTAGGAGGCCCATGCGGCCGCACCTGCCGAAACGGCAAATCGCAGCGCAGCACGCTCATTCCAACTCCACAAAATGCCTCCGCCAGCGCCACCAGCAGCGGCGCATCGCAATTCTGCCCCGCCCCGTGCGTCAGCACCAACCCATCGCCCGCCGCCTTTGTTGGTGCGTGCAAAAATCCCCGCACGGCAGGTTTTCCCGAATTGTCATCAAACGGTCGGATCTCTTTATCCTCGGACGGCCCCGCGGAATCACAATTATTGGGAACGACTTTCCTATCAGCTAGGCTATACTCTGATCCTGCAACTTACAAATAAGATAAGTTTCGCCGCAGGAGGTGCAGCATGGCCGTATGCATTTCGATGATAAACATGAAGGGCGGTGTTGGCAAAACGACCCTGGCGACGCAGATCGCATGGTATGCGACTCGGTCCTTGGATAAAAAGGTGCTCCTCGTCGACCTAGACCCACAAGCAAACGCAAGCCAATCGGTAATGTCTGTAGTGCTCCCCTCTAAAACTGGACAGCCTACCTAGGTAGAATCAGGGCCTCCAAAACAGGAGGCAGCATGGGCAGAAGACCACGCGTAGATAGAACCCCGGAAGAGAAGTGGCAGATCGTGCAGGAAGGCATCAAGAGC
>DATEME010000051.1:0-1283 GCA_035275865.1 Candidatus Acidiferrales bacterium
CCCAACACGTTTTCCCTTACGGCTCATAACCAGGAACTTGTCCTCGGGCATGTGACCTTCGTTCTTCAGCAGCTTTTCCAATTCGGCCTTGAACGTGGCCTCTGCTTCAACCATCGCATCGAAGGACTTCTTCACTGCGGCAGGCAAATCATCTGCATCGATGTTCTGCCACTTCAATTCTTCCCGTGCCATGGTCTTGCTCCAGCTTGGTCAGACGAAAAGGCACAACCGTATTTGAGACCTAACGGAGGATTAGCCCAGGCTAACGGAGAAACCAATATTCTCATCATTAGGCGGACTGGGACTGGCTTGGCTAACAGCTGGCAGGTTGTGGCGACGGCCCTGATACCCCCTGACTGAGCATTGCCAATTCGATATCCTGCAATCCGGCCCTGGCTGGCAGGGGACCGAATGCACCGCGCGATGGAAGCGTGGTATGATCCCCCATTGCATGAATGACCCCCAACCGGAGGGTCACATGGCAAGCTACATCGCACGACGAAAATTCTTAGCCACGCTGCTCGGCGGCGCGGCGGCGGCGTGGCCGCTCGCGGCGAGCGCGCAGCAGGGCGAGCAGATGCACCGCGTCGGCGTGCTGATTGCAGGGCTGACGGAGAAGGACTCCGAAGGCCAACTCCGCATGGCGGCGTTCCGCGGGGGCTTGCAAAATCTCGGGTGGATCGAAGGTCGCAATGTCCACATCGAGGAGCGCTGGCCAGGCGGGAATAACGAGCGCCTGCGAAGCCTCGCTGCCGAACTCGTGGGGATGCGGCCGGATGCTATTTTCGCCGGCAATGAGGCGGCCATGATGGCGCTGCAACACACTGCCAGCACCTTGCCGATCGTATTCGCACAGGTGAGCGATCCTGTCGCCGCCGGCCTGGTCGCGAGCCCAGCGCGACCGGGAGGCAACGTAACCGGGTTCGCCCTCTGGGAGTACGGCTTCGCTGCAAAATGGGGAGAGGTGCTCAGGGAAATAGCGCCACGTACAGTCCGCATTGGAGTTATTTACGATCCTGCGAACGCCATGCAGCGGCAGCTCCCGGACCTTGAAAGGACCTTGTCGCCGGGTGTGCAGGTAGTTCCGCTTTCCGTGAGCAGCCGATCCGATCTCGAAAATGCCATCGAGCAGATCGCAAGCGAACCGAATGGCGCTCTCATCGTTTTCGCCGGCCCGCTTGCCGTGGCCCATCGCGATCTAATCATTACATTGGCGGTCAAGCACAGCTTGCCATTGCTATATCCCTATCGGTATTTCACGGCTGCGGGCGGGTTGATTTCTT
>DATEME010000052.1:0-4077 GCA_035275865.1 Candidatus Acidiferrales bacterium
AATTCACGATCGTAGACGACCTCGATACACCGCCGGCTTTGCCGGGATTCGGCGAAATGCAGAGTATGGCAGGAACAAACAGTCCCGATTTGCGCGTTGCGATGGAGGCATTGCGCGAGACGAATGTGAACGTAACAGCTGCAAAGGGCGCATTTTTCCCTTCGTTCAGCGTGGATACGGACTACGGTATTGAGGCAAACGCTTTCGCTCTCAAGAGTACGGTGTCAGCTTTTCCGGACTTCGGTCCGTTGCCCAATTTGGGCTACTTCATTACAGCCACAGCCACGATTCCCGTTTGGGATTGGGGTACATTGCGCAGCAAGCTGCATCAGGCGGAGACGAATCGCGAGCAGGCTCGCGTGCAATTGAGCGAAACGCAGCGGCAAACCCTAGCGAATCTGTACGCATACTACAATGCCGCCTCCGTTGCGCGTGGAACCATGAACACGGCGCGTCAGGCCGCCAGCGATGCGGCCGAAAGCCTGCGTCTTATGGTTCTTCGCTATCAGGCAGGAGAATCGACGGCGATCGAAGTAGTGACTGCAGAAACTACGCTGTCGCAGGCGCGCACGAACTATGCCAACACAGAAATGCAGTATCGCGTTGCGCTGGCGACTTTGCAAACGCTGACGGGACCGTTCTAGAAATGGATATGCGCAATATTGCAGTTACCAATCGGGAGCGCTTTCGCGCGGCAAAGCCGCGAAACAGGACGATACATATGAGTTATATTCGCTGCTTGGCATTTGGCAGCCTCGCGATCGGCACGTTTTTAGGGGCTTGCTCTTCCAACCAGCCAACCGATCAGGCGCCCACCGTTACGGTTCAAGCCGTGACGGCACAGCCCGATCCCATTCAAGAAGTGGTGAGCGCGGACGCGGTGCTATATCCCATCGATCAGGCGGCCATCGTGCCGCAGGTGAGCGCGCCGATAAAGAAATTCTACGTCCAGCGCGGAAGCCAGGTTCACACGGGCGAAACCCTTGCGGAACTCGAAAGCCAGCCGCTGCAAGGCGCGGTGACGGAAAACCAAGGCGGCTATGAGCAAGCCCAGGCGGCCTGGCAAACGGCATTGCAAAACGCTCAGCAGCAGTTAACGCTCGCCAAGCAGCAATTCGATGCGGCGCAAAACGTTTACAACAGCCGCCAGAGCCTGTTGAAGCAGGGCGCCGTCTCGCAAAAGGATGTCGAGGACGCCCGGATTGCCCTCACGCAGGCGCAGAACCAATATAATTCGGCGCAAAAGCAGTACGACTTGAAGGCCGCCGAAGGACAATTAAATGCTGCCAAGGGTCGTGTCACCAGTGCGCAAGCGCAATTGGACTACGCCAGGATCGCAAGCCCTATCGACGGCGTGGTGACGGATCGCCCTTATTTCCCGGGCGAAACGGTTCCGTCCGGCCAGCCCATCCTTACCGTGATGAACCTTTCCTCGATTGTTGCGCGCGCACACATCGCGCAGGATCAGGCCTCGCGCCTGAAAACGGGCGATAGCGCCACGATCTCATCGACCGACGTAAACAAACCGCTTCAAGGAAAAGTCACGCTGGTAAGCCCTGCGCTTGACCCGGCCAGCACAACCGTGGAAGTGTGGGTTCAGGCGCCGAATCCCGGCGACAAGCTAAAGCCGGGCGCGAATGTACGCGTAAATATCGTTGCGCAAACCGTGCAGAACGCCATCGTGATTCCTGCTGCGGCGTTGCTCACCGAGACGAATGGCTCGACCTCCGTCATGGTGATCGGCGCGGACAACAAACCCAAACAGCAGGACGTGAAAGTGGGTATTCGCAACGGAGATAACGTGCAGATTACCGACGGGCTGAAGCTGGGCGACCAGGTCGCCACGACCGGCGCCTACGAACTTAGCACCGAAGATCCAGACGTGCTTGCGAAGACCACCGTGCAGATAGCAAAGCCCGCAGCGGGCGGGGACGACTCGAAGTGATGACACGCAAGGTCACATCGCGGCACCGGAGCCGACCGTGAGCGCCACGTCTGTCGCCGGCGGAGAGCGCACGCGGCGCGAAGCTGCTTCGCGCTATTGGTTCGCGCGGCACTCCAAATCCATCATATTCCTCGTGATCGCTCTGGCAGCGGTCGGCATCTACGAGGCCCTTTCGATTCCCATCGCCGTTTTTCCGAATACACAGTTTCCGCGAGTCATCATCGCCGTGGATAACGGCGTGATGCCGATCGGCCAAATGGAAGTGACGATCACGCGCCCGATAGAAGAGGCGGTCAACGTCGTTCCCGGGCTGACGGATATTCGGTCGATCACGAGCCGCGGCTCGGCGGAAATCGATCTCTTCTTCAATTGGGGCGTCGATATGACGCAGACGCTGCTGCAAACCGAGGCGGCGATTGCACGCGTGCAGGGATCGTTGCCGTCGACGGTGCAAATCGAAGCCCGGCGTATGGACTTCGCCAGCGTCGCTCCCATCATCGGCTACAGCCTCACGTCAGATTCACTGTCCCAGACTCAGCTCTGGGAGATGGCGACGTATGAGATGAAACCCCGGCTGAACACCTTGTCGGGCGTCGCAAATGTGCTTGTTCAGGGCGGACAGGTCCCCGTTTTTCAGGTAACGCCGAATCCCGCACTGATGCAGCGTGCAAAAGTAACCTTGCAAGACATCCTCGACGCGGTGAATCGCACGAACCTGATCGATTCGCCCGGCCTCTTTGCGCAGAACCATCAGTTGTTCCTTGGACTGGTGACGGCTCAAGTTCAAACGCCGCAACAGATCGGTGAAATCGTTGTGCGCGATGCGAACGGCGTGCCAGTGCAGATTCGCGACGTAGGAGCCGTTTCCTCCGCAACCGCACCGAACTACACGATCGTGACGGCCAATTCCAAGCCCTCAGTCCTTCTTAGCATCAATCGGCAGCCGGGTAGCAATACAGTAAGAGTAGCCGATGAAGTTCACGCGGAGATCCAGAAACTGCAATCCACGCTGCCGCGTGGCGTTCAGTTGAACGTCTTCTACGATCAGTCGGATGTGATTAACGCCTCCATCTCCAGCGTTCGCGATGCCATCCTGATCGGCATCTTCCTGACGGCGTTCATCATTTGGCTCTTCTTGCGTGACTTGGGAACGGCAGTGCTCGCCGGAGTGGTTGTGCCGGTCACGATCTGCGTCACGTTCGTGGGAATGAAGCTGCTGGGACAGAGCTTCAACATGATGACGCTCGGCGGCCTTGCAGCTGCAGGCGGCCTGGTGATCGACGATGCCATCGTGATGGTGGAAAACATCGTGCTGCATCGCGATGGCGGCGAGCCGCCGCTGGAGGCAACAAGCCGCGCCCTCAAAGAGCTGACAATCCCGCTGATCGGATCGACGCTAACGCCAATTGTCGTCTTCCTGCCGCTAATTTCGATTACGGGCGTGACAGGAACTTTCTTCAGCGCGCTGGCGATCGCGATGAGCATCGCGCTGCTTACCTCGCTGGTGCTCGCGCTCGGCTGGACGACGAATCTTGGAACGTATTTGATCCACCATAAGGACGGGAATGATACGGTCGCCGGTGCGGAAGACAGTACCGGTTCGGCCGAGCGCACCAATGGCGAAGGCGAATACGATTTACAGGAAGAAGTGCGCCGCATGATCGCTGCCGAGGAAAAGTCATTGAAGGGCGGCTTCTTCGGCCGTGTGGTGGATGCTTACGCACGGTGGATCCGGTTTGCCCTGGAGCATCCCGCCTGGCTGGCGCTGTTTTGTGCGGTGCTGATCGTCGTATCGTTTTTTTGTTACCGCGGACTTGGCACGGATCTTCTGCCCGCAATGGACGAAGGCGGCTTTATTTTGGACTACGTGATGCCGCCCGGCAGTTCCCTACAGGAAACCAATCTTGCTATCGAACATGTCGTGAGCATCATCCGCTCGACGCCGGAGGTTGAGAGCGTTTCACGGAGAACCGGGTTGCAACTGGGACTCTCAGCCGTAACCGAGCCAAATACCGGCGATATCTCCGTAAAGCTGAAGAGCAAACGAAGCCGCGGCATTGACGAAATCATCGGTGAAATTCGCGCGAAGGTAAATCAGAGCGAACCGGAATTGGATGCGGAGTTCGTCCAGG
>DATEME010000053.1:0-2948 GCA_035275865.1 Candidatus Acidiferrales bacterium
CAGCGGGCCGGCGACCTCGATAGCGTGTTCAATCGTGCGGTGAGCGAGCGCGTAGAAGGGATGGTCATCCTCTCCTCGCCACTCATTAACGGTGAACGACTGCACATCGCGGAGTTGGCGCTGAAAAACCGCTTGCCGACAATCAGCCTGTTTACTGAGTTTCCCAAATCCGGTGCGCTCATGGCCTACGGTCCAAATCTACCGGACATGTATAGACGCGCCGCGATTTACGTAGATCGAGTTCTCAAGGGCGCCAAGGCGAGCGACTTGCCGATCGAACGCCCAAGCCGGTTCGAGCTCGAGATCAATCTCAAGACCGCGAGGGCGCTTGGTGTTGAAGTGCCGCCGACGCTGCTCGCGCGCGCCGACGAGGTGATCGAGTGAGCACCCGCCGCGAGTTCATCACGCTGCTCGGCGGCACGGCAGTCGCGTGGCCGCTCGCGGCGCGCGGGCAGCAGCCGACGATGCGAGTGATCGGGTTTCTCGGGGGTGCTGACCCCGGTGGCTATGCGGTCCTAATGGAGGCATTTCGCTCAGCTCTTCGAGACCACGGATACATCGAAGGGCAAAACGTTCGGATCGAGTATCGGTGGGCCGAGGGCAATTACGAGCGGCTTCCGGACTCGCCGCGGACCTGGTGCGTCGCAAGGTCGACATTATCATAACCCAGGGAACACCCGCAGCTTTCGCCGCCAAACAGGCGACAACCACGATTCCGATTGTCATGGCCATTGTCGGCGATCCGGTCGATTCTGGAATCGTGGCAAGCTATTCACGGCCGGGGGGCAACATTACCGGCTCATCTTTTTTCTTTCCCGAGATCAATGCGAAGCGGCTGGAGCTCATGAAAAGCCTGATGCCGGGTCTCAACCGTGCAGGTATCCTCATGCACCCGGACAATCTCGCGATGACCTCGGTCTTGCGAGCTGTGAACGAAGTGGCGAAGGCAATGGATGTGAAGCTCCAACAGATGGAGGTTCGGCGTCTCGACGAGCTGGATTCGGCCTTTGCGCAGGCCAAATCGCAAATCCAAGCACATACGGTCATCGACGAAGGGCTGTTCATCGCCAACGCCAAACGCATTGCAGAACTTGCGATAAGAAATCAGCTGCCGGGCGTCGGATTCAGGGAATATTGCGAAGCAGGGGGTCTCGCAGCATACGGAGTAAATTTTCCTCACATTTGGCGTCGGGCAGCTGCCTTCGTGGACAAGATTTTCAAAGGCGCGAAACCTGCTGATCTGCCCATCGAGCAAGCCACGCGCTTCGAGTTTATCATCAACCTCAGAACAGCGAGGTCGTTGGGCCTCGACATCCCGGCGACGCTGCTCGCCCGCGCCGACGAGGTTATCGAATGATGGGGTGGATGGCCCCTTGCGGCATCTGAGTGCCAAACTGCTGTCCGATCGAAACAGCAGCGAATGGGAGCCATCCATGGGCGAGATTACTACGATCGGATTGGACTTGGCGAAGCATGTTTTTCAGGTGCACGGGGTTGATGCAGAGGGAGCGACGGTTCTGCGCAAGCAGCTTCGGCGTGCGCAGGTTCTGGCGTTCTTCAGTCGACTGCCGCCCTGTCTAGTTGGCCTGGAGGCGTGCGCGACGGCGCACTACTGGGGGCGGGAGTTGCGCGCGCTTGGCCACGAGGTTCGACTGATGCCGGCGCAATACGTGAAGGCGTACATCAAGCGCAACAAGCACGATGCCGCCGATGCGGAAGCGATCTGCGAGGCGGTTGGGCGCCCGACGATGCGCTTTGTGCTGGTCAAGACGGCTGACCAGCAAGCTGCTGTGCTGCTGCACCGTGGCCGGGAGCGGCTGGTACGCCAGCGTACGGGTCTGGTGAACGCTTTGCGCGGGCATCTGGCCGAGTTCGGCGTGATCGCGCCGCAGGGCTTGCGCAACGTCGGCAAGCTGATCGCCATTGTCCGCGATGAGGGCGACGCGCGGCTGCCGGATTTGGCGCGCCAAGTGCTACAGGTGCTGGCGGCACAGATTGAGCAGCTGGAGGCGGCGGTTGCGGCGATCGAGAAGCAACTCATGGCCTGGCACAAGAGCAACCCCATCAGCCAGCGCCTGGCGAGCGTTCCGGGCATCGGCCCTATCATCGCCACAGCCATCGCCGCCACGGTGGTAGAACCGAGCGGCTTCCGCAGTGGGCGCGAGTTCGCGGCCTGGCTAGGTCTGGTGCCACGGCAGAATTCCACCGGCGGCAAACATCGCCTGGGCGGGATATCCAAGCGCGGCAACCAATATTTGCGCCGGCTTCTGATCAACGGCGCCAGCGCTAATTTGCTACGCTCGAAGGCGACTAATGCCGATCCGTGGGTGATCGGGCTCCGTCGGCGGCGACCGCCGCTGGTCGTAGCCGTCGCGCTGGCGAACAAGACGGCGCGCATCGCCTGGGCGGTGATGCACCGGCATGAGAACTGTCGTCGCGAAGGGGACCGCGCTATTCCCCGAGACTTCTTATGACCTGAGCCGCGCGCATCGCCTATTCGTCGATACGGTAGCTCTCCGATCCAAGCAAGGAGCGTCCCGCGATAGGCAAACGAGCGATGACAATCAGCCGCGCCGGAGCGGGGCTGTTGCGCATTGGCTATTTTGCGGGTGCAGCCTCTTTCACCGGGGCTCCTTCGACTTCGGTCTTCTCGCCTTGTTTATTGGCTTCGTTCAGGAGCCGATCGATGACGCCCGCGCGCTGCTCTTGCTTGATCCGAGCGTCTTGCGCTTTCTTCTGTTGTTCAGCGAAGAACTTGTAGTCGACTTCCCAACACATTGGGTCCTCCATCTGTGACGGAACCAACGGCATAACAACGCTCATATAGTAGCATATGGTTCCGAGGTGTTACCAGTGCAGGGCGGCATGCATCGACTGCGATCATGCGATGAGTCCACCTCACATGCGGATCCCAAGCCACGGATGGAATTTTTGGAAAGGACGCCGGC
>DATEME010000054.1:0-5734 GCA_035275865.1 Candidatus Acidiferrales bacterium
TCGATGGTCTTTTTCGTGGTGTCTACCACGACCCGGCAGTCCTTGCACTTCATCAAGTGATCTTCGATTTCAGCTCGGAGCACCGGGTCGATGCCCTGATCGAGGTAATCGGAAAGCTCGCTCAGGATTTTAGAGCACTTCGGTTTCACGACGCTTCTCCCTGCCGGAAGTAGCGGTTCAGCTTCTGGCGCAGCTTCAGGCGCGCGCGAAGCAGGCGCGATTTTACCGCAGGAACGGACAAGCCCAAAGCTTCAGCCGTCTCTTCGGTGGACATTTCTTCGATGTCCCGCAACTGGAAAACGACACGGAACGATGGGTCCAGCTCGCCAATCACCTGCGAGAGAATTCCCGAAAGCTCCGTTTGCTCGTAACGCTGCTCGGGCGACGGACCCCAGTCTTCCACCTCGCGGGGCATGGAATCCTCCCCCGTCTCGATGTCTTCGTCCAGCGAGATCTGGTTCGGGCGGCGCTTGCGCAGCTTCATGAGAGCCTGGTTGACAGCGATGCGGACCAGCCAGGTGTAAAAGCGCGAATTGCCCTCGAAATTGTCCAGATGCTCGTAGGCTTTCAGGAACGCCTCCTGCATGGCGTCCTCGGCATCCTCGCGGTTCTGCGTGATGTTCTGGGTCAGGCGGAAGATCTTGCGTTCGTAGCGCCCAACCAGCGTTTCAAAGGCGGACACGTCCCCAGCCTTGGCGGCAGCCACCAAGGCGGACTCGTCGTCTTTTACGACCTTCGAAGGCAGAGGGGTCGCTGGTAAAGGACGCGGGGTCTCGGGATTCATTTTCGGTGTTCCCATTCCCCATTTTTGCATAAAGCGGTCGAAACAGCACGCGGGCGCGGCCATGGCATCTCCAAACCAAATTGGATGCCAATGCCGCGCTAACGATTCGCGACAGTTAGACGCAGCAGGCGGTCCGTTTACTCACTCGCGCCACGTCTTGCGAGTCGTCCGCCTGGGCTTTTCGGGGGCGTGTACTATTACCTGAGGGGATTAGGGGAATTCCTTTTTAAGCCAGAGATCGATGCGAACACTGCCGGACTATCTACGTAAAGGGATGAAGATGATCCTCGTCGGATCGAATCCGGGGGATCGATCGGCGCGAGTGGGCCATTATTACGCGGGGCGTGGTAATCAATTTTGGCCGATAATGTACGAATCCGGCGTCATCCCTGAGCCGATTGGGTACGAAGACGACCGCCGGATTGTCGAGTTCGGGATTGGCATGACGGATCTGGTTAAGCGCCCGACAAAATCCGCCGAGGAACTTGAGCGGCAGGAATACGCCGAGGGCAGGGTCCTGCTGGCGCAAAAGCTCGAAGAGCTGCGGCCCAAAGTGATCGCGTTCAACGGAAAGATGGTTTACGAGAAATTTTCCGGGCGTGAGTGTAAACTGGGGCTGCAAAAGGAGCAGCTCTACGGTGCGCAGGTATTCGTGCTCCCTTCAACGAACGGCCAGAACGGCGGTTCGGAGCGCGCCGTCAAGATGCGCTATTTCAAGAAACTGGCATCGCTCCTCAAGCAAATGAGAGATTAGCAGCGCCGCGATGGCTACCGCGACCCAAAAACAGAACGCAATCCTGGAAGAGAAGTCTGGCGCTGTTCTAACTCTGCGCCTCAATCGCCCCGACAGACTCAACGCGCTCACGGCACCCATGTGCCGCACGCTGCTGCATTCACTGCTAGTAGCCGCTGATGATAAAAGCGTGCGCGCGATCGTTCTGACGGGCGCGGGCCGGGGTTTTTGCGCGGGCGGCGACCTGGACATGATTCGCGATGCGAGAGCGCGCAAGTCCATCAAAGAAATTGAGGAGTTGTTGGTCGCGGGGAAAGAGATTTGCCTCGCGATCGCGTCGATGCCGAAGCTGGTGATCGCCGCGGTGAATGGGCCTGCCGCGGGGGCTGGAATGAGTCTCGCGCTGGCGTGCGATCTGCGCGTCGCCTCCGAGGAGGCGACATTTTCGCAGAGTTTTGCGCAGCTTGGCCTTTATCCCGATTTTGGCGCCACGTATTTTCTGCCGCGATTAATCGGGCTTTCGCGCGCGTCTGAACTCTTCTATACCGGTGAAACGCTCAGCGCCGCGGAGGCTTGCCAAGTCGGCATTGTGTATCAGGTGTTTCCGGCGGAGAAGTTTCAGGAAGAGACGCGCACGCTTGCCGAGCATCTCGCTGCGGGGCCGCCGCTAGCTTATCGCGATATGAAGCGCACGATGATCGGCGACAAGCGCCTGGAGATGCAGGACGCGCTCGACGAAGAGATTCGCCTCCAGACGCATTGCTTTACCACTGAGGATTGCGCCGAAGGACTCGCCGCTTTTTTCGAGAAGCGCAAACCTAATTTCCGCGGGTTATAAATCCCATCTATGATGTAGAGTTTTCTCCGTCATTCGCTCTGGTCGGCTTAGAGCCGTTTTGAGTTACCATGATTGTCTGCGGCGGCCTGCGCGATTCACTGCGCCAATCAGGAGAGAAGGATGAGCCCGGGAAAGACGAAGGCGTCGAGCGGATCGAAGCGGGGAATGGAAGCGCAATTTCTGCACAAGCCGAATTGCACGACGTGCCGCAAAGCCAAAAAATTCATGGAGCACAAAGGCTTTCAGCTTTATTTCCGTGACCTCGCGAAGGAGCGATTGAGCGCCGCGGAACTGGAAAAGCTGATCGGCGACCGCGACCACAAGGATTTTCTCAATACGCGAAACGAGCTCTATCGCAAAGCCAAGATGAAGGAAAACCCGCCTTCGCGCAAGGAAGCGATTCGGCTGATGGCAAAAGAGCCGAATTTGATTCGCCGGCCAGTGGTCCTTGCCGGCGGACGCGTCGTGCTGGGATTCGACAAGAAAGAGATGATGAAGCTGTAAGCGCGATCCCGCCCGATGAAACTCTCCGACCGCATCGAAATTCTGCAAGGCGATTTGACGGAAATGGACGTGGATGCCGTCGTCAATGCCGCCAACAACGATCTAAAGCTTGGCGGCGGCGTCGCGGGAGCGATCAGCCGCAAAGGCGGACCTGCGATTCAAAAGGAATGCGATGCGATTGGCACAATTCCTCTTGGCGGCGCGGCCATCACGGCGGGAGGCGAGCTGAAAGCGCGGCACGTGATTCATGCCGCCAGCATGGAGCTTGGAGGACGCACGACGGCTCTCACGCTGCGTAGTTCGACCGCACACGCGCTAAGGATTGCGGCGCAAAATGAGCTTAAGACAATCGCTTTCCCTGCAGTCGGCACCGGCATCGCGGCATTTCCGATGAAGGAATGCGCGGAAATCATGCTGAACGAAGCGAAACGGCATTTGGAAGGAAAAACTTCCGTGCAGAAAATCTATTTTGTGCTTTTTGACGAGCAGGCGCTCGGCGCGTTTGAAAGCGTATTGAAAGGACTCAGCAAATAATTATTGGTCGTCGGTGCGCCGCTTCAGCGAAGGTTCACCACTGGGCGAAGATGTTCCATTGGCGCCGTTTGCCGGTGTCGCAGCGGGAGCGGGCGAAGTGCTTTGCGTCGGTTCGCCGCCCGGTTGATTCGGATTGTAGGCCTTTTTGATGTACATCTGAGCTTCTTCCTGCGCGCCGGCGGTGTCGTCCCGCAGGTGCTGAGCAAGACTGTACTCATTGACGGCGCGTTCGCGTTGGCCGAGCAGGTCATAAATCTTCCCCATGTAGATATGGCTCCAGACTTCGACCCATTTCGGATCGAGGTCGCCGCCGATCGCCGCGCGAAATTCATTTGCCGCCGAATTGTAATTCTTCTGATAGAACATTGCCTCGGCCATGCGGAAGTGCGCGAGAGAATTCGTCGGCTGCACGTCAAGCGCGCGCTGATACTCCTGAATCGCCTCGTAATATTTTCCAACGGATGCCGTCGCCTCGCCGCGAGCCACCAGCGCAAGCACGCGCAGATGCGGGCTCGATTTCAATAGATTGTTGTCCGGATCGATTGAGATTCCGCTCGGTTTCGGCCGCCCGAACGTCTCCACGATGAAATTGGAGCTCGCTCCGGTAACCAGCGTTTTCTTAGTGACCGGATTTCCTTCCGTTTCGACGCGGACTTCCACGGGCATACGGAACGTATCGAGCGCCTGCTTGATTTTCCCGATTACCTCGAAGCCTTTCGGCGTGCGATAAACCACATAATCGAGACTGAATTCCGGAACACCCGTCGAATTCAGCCATTGCGAAAAGAACGAAGTGAGATTGATCGGCGGATCGTCGGGATTCGTCTGCTGCGGAATATGATTGCTCGCGAGCTGTTCGAAATCGTTGATCGAAGCCGTCTTTCCCGCATGCTGCTTGTAGAAATCTTTAAGAAGCGCGTCAAATTGGTCGTCACCGAGCTCCGTGCGCAACATATGAAACACCATGGCGCCTTTGTCTTCCACGATCGAGCGGTACTGGTCCGAATAAGCGCCAAGACTCTGCACATCCGCAACGGGCGTCACGCTCTCATACATCAGCGCGCCCACGGCAAACTCCTGCAGGGCGTTGTGCAATCCTGCGACGCCGTCCGACTGCTCGGCGTACATCGCCTGAGCATAGCGGGCGAGCCCATCCGTCACCCAGACGTCGGTCGGAGCCGTGGGCAAAACCTGCTCGCCCCACCATTGCCCCGCAGCGAGCTGTGCGAGCAGGCCCTCATTCGGTTTCGCTGTGGACCACGAACGCGCGCTAACGAGCAGCAAGCCCGGCGCGGAATACCCTTCGATCGTGCCGTCCGGCATCTGCGCTATCGTGAGATTGTTGCTCTGCGCATTCGGCAACGCGCCAAACGTCTCTGTGAAAAAGTCCATAATGCGCCCGGTCGATTGCGCGTATATCTTCGCTGTGGCGGCTTGCGCCTGCGGTGTGTAGACCGCGAATTGATACCCCTCGACCGGGGCGTTCGTCAGCTGCAACGGTCCCGCCACGAACGAGCCTACCGGCGCGGGAGTGTCGCAATGGAATACATACGAGAGTTGCCCGCCCGCGGCATTGCTGCCGGGCATCGCGGCCATCGACGTCGGCGGATCGGCCTTGCCGGTGCCTGCGACCTGGAATGTATCCGGCACGATTATTTTGAACGTGCCCGTATAGCGATTGGACGGAAAATTCGTGAGCGGAAACCACCGCGCCGGCAACAAAAGGTACGCGGACGTCTTATCGATCGACCCGAAGCGCATGCCCGGCGTGGGGCTGTCTTCCAGGCTGGAAAGCGGCCCATCGTAATCAAATGTGACGGAAACCGGCTTTCCCGGGACGGCCGCTTCGAGCAGTTCCACGCTGACCAGCAGCGGCGAATTATTGTCGCGGGCAAACGTCAGCGCTTGTCCCGTCGAGCTCTTTACCGCCGAGATAACCAGGTCCGGATGCAACTCGACTACGAGTGTGCGCGACACCTGCGAGGCGACAAAGTCGACCTTCGCCTCAGCCTGAATCGTCTGATTTTCAGGATGGAGAACCGCCTCCACGCTGTAATTCGTCGCGCGAAGCGGAAAACTGTGTTGCTGCGCCGAGACTTGGGCGGCCGCAAGTAACACGAGAGCCATGGGCACGATCAGACTGCTCAGTTTGCGCAACAAGGAGGCCTCTCCAAAGGGGGTTTCCGCCTGCATTTCTAAGATACCAGACTAACGCTTTCCGTTGCCCGCGTGCTAGCCCTGCAACATCGCCGCAAACACGTCGGCAGCGCGCTCGATGGCGCCACCCGGACCAAGCCGCGAGCGGACTTCGGCCAGCCGGGCCCGCATTTCGGATCGCGCG
>DATEME010000055.1:0-1341 GCA_035275865.1 Candidatus Acidiferrales bacterium
TCGGCAATTGGGGCATAAGCAAGCAGTAGGATTAGTGAGAGAACGGCGAGACGGGGGTACATATGGCGCATATTCCTGCTTGATGATCTCTACTCGATTTACAGAAACTGGCTAAGTCATCCAAGGAGCGTCGGAGATGCGCTGAAACCGCGCTGCCCAGGTGGCGGACGTTTGGTTTGCGGCGGGAGTGACATCGATCCGTTGACGAATGACCGCGAATCGCCGAGGTCCCGGCTATGAGGCGTCGATGCCTCCGTTGCAATCCTGCCGCCGAACGGATAGGCCCGAAGACTAAGAGGCTGACCGAAAATGAATTGAGTGATTTCAGTCAGTTGTGACATGATAGTTGTGTCACGCAATCATCGAGTCACAAGATGTGGACCGAAATCACTCGACCGAAGTATGAGCGAGAGGGCCAGCGCTACGCAAGTGATGTCACGGATGCAGAATGGGCGCTGATCGAGCCGCATATGCCGGCGGCCAAGCCTTTGGGCCGGCCGCGCGAGATTGAGTTGCGAGCCGTGCTTGACGCGATCTTGTATATCGCGCGGACCGGCTGTCAGTGGCGGATGCTGCCGAAGGACTTTCCTCCGTTCACGACGGTGCAAGGCTATTTCTACGATTGGCGAGACAATGGCCTGTTTGAGAACCTCAATTTCGCGTTGCTGGTGCAAGCGCGCGAAGCAGCGGGCCGCGAACCGAGCCCATCGGCGGGGGTCATCGACAGTCAATCGGTCAAGACCACCGAGAGCGGCGGGCCCCGGGGTTACGATGCGGCCAAGAAGGTCAAAGGCCGAAAGCGTCACATTGTGACCGATACTTCCGGTCTGCTGGTCGGTGCCGAGGTGCACCCCGCCGACGTCCAAGATCGCGATGGTGCCAAGCTTGTCATCGAGGCTATCCATCAGTTATTTCCTTGGTTGCGCCATCTCTTCGCCGACAGTGTCTATAACGGCCCCAATCTGCGTGACGCCCTCGCCAAATTCGGCGAGTGGACCATCGAGATTGTCAAACGCGCCGCTGACGCGGCCGGATTTCAACTGTTGCCACGGCGATGGGTCGTCGAACGAACCTTCGCTTGGCTCAATCGAAACCGCCGCTTAGCCAAAGACTTCGAGGCTTCGATCGCCAGCGCCAAAGCCTGGGTTTACATCGCCTCCGTGCAGCTGCTCGTTAGGAGACTTTCCTGCCCGGAGAACAACCTATGCGATTAAGATTCGGACACTCAGTCTCGCCAGCCCTTGCTTCGGCTTCGGCCAGGGCTGCTTCGAAGTTGACCAAGAGCCAAACCATACCTTGATTCCGATAGACGGCGAGCCCGCGTCGCATCTCGGCGAGTCT
>DATEME010000056.1:0-1793 GCA_035275865.1 Candidatus Acidiferrales bacterium
CTGCGCCGGAGATACTTCGGCGGCCAAGCTCTCGGCGTATCAGAAGAAAATCGAGTCGAGCTGGCTGAAGAAAGAGCTTTGGGCCGTGCGCAATTTCCATCAAGCGTTCCATGGCGGATTATGGAGCGGACTATTCCATGCGGGGCTGCAATTCGTCACCGGCGGTCGCGGCATAGTCGATCCGATGCGCACCGAAGCTGGCTACAAGGAATACGAGAAGCTCAACCGCGAGCGCGTTCCGGTCGATCAATCGACGCGCTTCAAAGGCGACGGCAAGCTCACGTTCGACCGGCTCACGGACGTCTATCATTCCGGCACGCGCCATGATGAGAATCAGCCGTGCCACTTGCATGTGCTCGATACGAATATTTGCAGCGACCGCTGCGTTCGCGAGTACGGAAATCCCTGCCAGTATTTCTGCCCCGCAGCCGTCTATGAGATGGCGATGGAAAATGGCGCGCCGAAACTGAAGATCAATTTCGCGAATTGCGTCCACTGTAAGACGTGCGACATCGCCGATCCCTACCAGATCATCGATTGGGTCCCGCCGGAGGGCGGAGGCGGCCCGAATTACGAAGGAATGTAGCTAGTTCGAGTCGGGCCGCTCCACGTGATCAATCACTATTAAATCAACCGGCCCTTTCGTCGATTCGAACTTTAACCCCACTTGATCTTTCATCGCTTCAAAAAGCGAAGGGCCCAACGGCCCGCCTTGATCTGTAGTGCCGGGGCCAGCTGCCAAAAAATCGTTTCGACTGTCCCACTCAACGGTAAAATCAAAATCGCCGATCAGGCCCGTTCGATTAACAACTGGACGATCTACAGGCACCATCGAACCCACTGCAGCTGCAATCGCATCCGTACTTACTTTTTTTCCTCCTGCCCATACCTGATTGTGATCGTTCGGCGCAAGAAAGCCTCCAACAACGCGCCTGCAGGAGGAGACCCGTAAATCCGCGGCTGCCAACGCTACCGGCGAATGTAAGGCGGCGATGTCCTCCTCAGATGCCTGTCCACCAATGCCCTCTGAGAGAGACTCGTTCTGTACGCCGGCACACGCAGGGTCGCGATTAGGGTCGTTGGTGTACTCGTGAAGCTGCGATCCCAGCTTTCCGGGACTTGACAGCACGAGTGCGTAGATGAGCATTTGCCGTGTTTCACGATGCACTACCATTTTGAAACGATCTGCGAGCAGCGATTGCAGCATTAAAGTTTTCTGCGCGACGGTCGGATTTCCCGGTGCCTCGGCCTCAATGTCAAATGTCTCCGAAATGCCCCAATTCGGCATTCCGACGATCGTGTTAGTGGCCTCACTCAGACTGTGGAGGTTATACGCCAGAATCATCAGGATGCGGAGATTAGCCGTTAAGCGAACGTGTCCGCCGCCTCGCGCAAGATTAAGTCCAGCGGACGCTCCCCCTTTGTGCAACTTAACTGATACGGCGTCAAACGCAGGGCGCCTGCCGGTACTTGCTTGAGTCTCATTTGCTTGTGGTCGCGCAACAGAAATCGCCGAGCCGCATAGTGTCAGTAGAATGAAACTTTCTAACGCGCGTTTCGATATCGAGGGCATTTGTTCGTTCCAGCGTACTCGAGAGCGGGTGCCGTTATCCGATGAAGAGCCTCTTGATCGTTGCCCAGAAGCCGCCCGACTTCTTCTGAGCGCCGCTGTCATTCGGGGATTTCTCAGAATTCGGCGATTCGCCGCTTTCGCCCAAAGCGCGGCTCATCGCGCGAGCGAAGTCAGGCGCTTCAACGCGGCCCGTGAATTCCCAATCAGGTTCATCGCGAAC
>DATEME010000057.1:0-12077 GCA_035275865.1 Candidatus Acidiferrales bacterium
ACGTCGGGGGCGATTCTGTTTAAGGTGACGCAGCCTACGCAATTGAAAGCGGCTCTGCAAATCGCCGAGACGCAGGCGAAAGATATTCAGATCGGGCAGAAGGCCTCGATCGATACGCACAATGGAATCATTCCCGGGCATGTGATTCGCATCGACCCGGCCGTGCTCAACGGCACGCGCACGGTTGACGTGAAGCTCGACGGCGCATTGCCGCCCGGCGCCGTGCCGCAGTTGAGCGTGGAAGGCACCATCGAGATCGAGCGGCTTTCCAACGTGCTCTATGTGGGACGGCCGGTGCATGGCGATGAAAACAGCACAGTGGGACTTTTCAAGATCACCGACGGCGGAAAAGAAGCTGTTCGCGTCCAGGTGCAACTCGGGCGCGCGTCCGTGAACGATGTGGAGATTATCAAAGGTTTGCAGGTAGGCGATCAGGTGATTCTTTCAGACATGTCCGCGGAAGACAACTACGATCGCGTGGAGTTGAAGTAAATCCCCTCTCGCAAGAGAGAATTTGTTTATAGAAGGAGCGACAATGAGCACCGCCCCGCAGACGCTGATCCGGCTGGAAAACTTGACTAAAGTTTTTTATACCGATGAAGTGGAGACGCACGCGCTAAGCGGCGTCCATCTCGAGATCAAGCCCGGCGAATTTCTTTCGATCGCCGGCCCATCGGGCTGCGGCAAGTCGACGCTGCTCTCGATTCTGGGCCTGCTCGATTCTCCCACGGACGGGAGTTACTGGATTCATACGGAGCCGGTCGAGAAGCTCACACTCAGTGACCGCACGCGTATCCGCAATCGCGAAATCGGGTTCATCTTTCAGGCGTTCAACCTGATCGGGGATCTCACCGTGTTTGAAAACGTGGAGCTGCCGCTGACCTACCGCAGCATGGGCTCAAAAGAGCGCAAGGAGCGCGTGCAGAATGTGCTCGAGCGCGTGGAGATGGCGCATCGCGCGAAACATTATCCTTCGCAGCTTTCCGGCGGCCAGCAGCAGCGCGTCGCCGTGGCGCGCGCCCTCGTCGGGCAGCCGTCCATTCTGCTCGCGGACGAGCCCACCGGCAACCTCGACTCGAAAAATAGCGAGGCCGTGATTGACCTGCTGCGTCAATTGCACTCCGAAGGCGCCACGATCTGCATGGTGACGCACGATCCGCGCTACGCCGCGATTGCCGACCGCACTGTGCATCTTTTCGACGGAAAAATCGTTGACGAGGCCACCGCCGAGACCGCCGCCGCAGCGGCGATGCCGGGCAATTAGTTCTCGCCTCCGCATAGCACAGCACTTTCCACCACCACTCGCCCACCAGGCGCGCTTCAAGCCGTGCCGGAAAGTGAGTCTTTTCGATGAGCATTGCAGGATCGTTCTGGCAAGACCTGCGTTATGCGGCGCGGAGTCTGCGCAAGGATCGCGGGTCGGTGGCGCTGGCATTGCTGGCGCTTGCGCTCGGTATTGGCGCGACGACAGTGATCTTCAGTGTTGTCTATAGCGTTCTGATCGATCCCTTCCCTTACACAAATTCCAGCCAGCTGGTTCACATTTACATTCACAGCTCGACGCAGACCGGCCCTTACGGCCGCAACGGCTACACAGTAAAAGAATTTTTCGACTTCAAGGCGCGAAATCATGTTTTCAGCGACATGATGGCCGGCGACAGCGAAGATGTCGTCTACAAGCTGGGAAACTCCACGTATCGCGTGGACGGCGGCATTCTTGATCCCGGAATGTTTTCTGGCTTGGGCGTGAGGCCGATGCTGGGCCGCGAGATTACCGAATCGGACGGCCAGCCGGGAGCGCCACCGGTCTTCGTGATGAGCGACCGCATGTGGCACGAGCGCTTCAATCGCGATCCGAAAATCCTGGGCACGACGCTCACTCTGAACGGCGTGCCGCGAACGCTCGTAGCGATTATGCCGCCGCGCTTCCTCCTGCTCGGGGCCGATATTTGGATCCCAATGAAAATCACGCCGAGCCTCACCGGCGAAGCAGTCGGAGGACCCGCCGGACAGCCGCTGTACGTCTGGACCGTGGCGCGACTAAAGCCGGGCGTTTCGTTGAAGCAGGCAGCTGCGGACATGGAAGTCATCGCCCATAACGAAGCAAAAGCCTATCCGGATCTTTACCCCAAGCAGTTCCGCGTGCTGGTGGGTACCATCGCGGACCTTTATACTCGCGGCCTGCGCACGATGATTTACATTCTACTCGGCGCCGTCCTGATGCTGCTGCTCATCGCATGCAGCAACGTGGCGAACCTCTTGCTCGCACGCGCCACAGCTCGCGAAAAGGAGCTGGCGATTCGCGCGACGATCGGCGCATCCCGCAGCCGGTTGATTCGGCAATTGCTGGCTGAAAGCTTTGTGCTTGCCGCCGCCGGCGCAACGATCGGCTGCGGCTTGGCCTACGCAGGGCTGCAGTGGGTGAAGGCGACAATTCCGCCGGACACGATCCCGTCGGAAGTGGAAATCAAGTTCAGCGCAGCCGCGCTGCTCGCCACGATGGCCGTGACTCTCGTGACGACCCTCCTCTGCGGGCTTGCTCCGGCGCTTCGGGCCGCACGGGGAGATTTGCATGGCCGCCTGATGGGGACGGGCAAAGGCGTGGGCGCAAGCAGCGGCCACGGCCGCTTGCGAACTGTCCTGGTCGCTTCACAAGTGGGACTCGCGATTGTCTTGCTCGTCGGCGCCGGGCTGATGATGCGAACATTTTTCGCTCTCGGCCGCGTGGACGTCGGCTTCAACCCGCAAAACATCCTCGTGGCGCCCGTCGTATTTCCGAGCGGCCAGTACAAGACTTCTGCGGCCAAGCAGGCGTTTTTCCGCCAGCTCTTGCCGCGCCTCGCCACGCTGCCCGGCGTCACCAACCTCAGCGAATCGATGACTCTGCCCGTCGAAGGCGGCGCCACCACCGAAGTGACCGTTCCCGGAACGACGCATTCAAATACGTGGACCACGTCCGCCGAACTGATCAGCGAAGACTACTTCAAGACAGTCGGCGTGCCGCTTATCCGCGGCCGCCTGCTCAGCACGGACGAGATTGATTCAGCGCGCCCCGTGGTTGTCGTGAACAAGACTCTTGTCCACGATTTCTTCGGCGACTCGGATCCAATCGGGCGAACGATCAAGTTCAATGTGCTCGACCGGATCCCGGATGCGCCGCACAACACATATTTCCAGATCGTCGGAGTTGTCGGGGACGTCCGCAACCGGGGCCTGCAAAATGCGATCGCGCCCGAAGCGTACATCCCTCATACCATCACAAGCCTCGCGAACGACACGATTCTGCTCCGCACCTCTGTGAAACCGGAATCGCAAGCGGCCAACGTGCGACAGGTCGTCTCCAGCATCGATGCGAATGTGGCACTCGGCAACATGCAGTCGCTCGAAGCGATCCTCCATCGCGACTACATGGCGGCACCCGAGTTCGGGTTGATGCTCCTTGCGGTCTTCGCAGGAATCGGACTGATCCTTTCGGCCATCGGCGTTTTCAGCGTGATGGCTTACACGGTCTCGCTGCAGACGCACGACATCGGCATTCGCATGGCTCTGGGAGCGCAACCGAACGGCGTGATGAAGATGGTGCTGCTCAACGGCCTACGGCCGATCTTTGCGGGTGTGATCGTCGGCATCGGCGCAAGTTTTGCGTTGACGCGGCTCATGGCGAGCCAGATTTACGGCGTCACCGCAACCGATCCGTGGACGTTCGGCGGAGTCGTGGTCGTACTTGCCGTAGTCGGCCTGGCCGCTTGCCTGCTCCCGGCGCGACGCGCGACACAAGTGGACCCGCTGATTGCGCTGCGCTACGAGTAGGTAAGGGACGAGTGCGATTTTGACGCGCGCCCGGCCGGAGAAAATTGATCATGGGCACACTGATGCAGGATGTGCGTTATTCGCTGCGGATGCTGGCGAAGAATCCCGGCTTCACGATCGTCGCCGTGCTGACGCTGGCGCTCGGTATCGGCGCGAACACGGCGATATTCTCCGTCATCAACACCGTTTTGCTTCAGCCGCTTCCCTTTCCCGAGCCCGACCGCATCGTGCAGCTCGAAACAAGTTCGCCGGGCGGCAATGGCCCGATCACCTCGATTCCCAAGTACATGATGTGGCGGGAGCAGACCAAGGCCTTCGACGCAACCGCAATCTACGATATCGGCGTCGGGCGCATGAATCTCACCGGCGGCGATCGTCCGGAGCAGATCAGCGGCCTGCACGTCTCGGCGGACTACTTCCGGCTTTTCGGCGCGCGCGTAATTCGCGGCAGAACGTTCACAGCGGAAGAGGATATTCCCAACGGCCCGCACGTGGCCGTAATCAGCGGGGTACTTTGGCAGAACCGTTACGGCGGCGACCCGGCGATGATCGGCAAAAACATCGAAATCGGCGGCGTGCCCTATGAGGTGATAGGGATTTTGGACCGCAGCTTCCGGTGGGATCCGCCAATGGACGTGTGGTTGCCGATACAAGCCGATCCGGCGAGCGCCAATCAGGGGAATTATCTGATGGCGGCAGGCCGGTTGCGGCAGGGCGTCGCGCTTGGGCAGGCCAAGGCGGCAATGGGCCTCGCGGCTGAGGCATTCCGCAGAAAATATACAAACGGACTCGGCCCACGGCAGAGCTTTACGGCAGAGCGAATGGAAGACGTGCAAGTGGCGAATGTGCGTCCGGCGCTGCTGCTGCTGCTCGGTACTGTGGGATTCGTGCTGCTGATCGCTTGCGCAAACGTCGCCAACCTGCTGTTGGCGCGCGCTGCCGTGCGGAGGCGCGAAATTGCAATTCGCGCCGCGATGGGCGCCGGGCGGAGGCGCATTATCAGCCAGTTGCTCACCGAAAGCGTGATCTTGTCCTTGATCGGCGGCGCGCTTGGGCTCGGCCTCGGTTATTTCGGAGTGCGCGCGTTGCTTTCCATCAACCCTGGACATATCCCGCGAATCGGCGACAACGGTGCCAATCTCACGATGGATTGGCGCGTGCTTCTCTTCACGCTCGTAATTTCCATCCTTACAGGCATTCTCTTCGGGCTGATACCGGCAATCCACGCTTCGCGCACCGATCTGAACCTGATGTTGAAGGAAAGCACTTCGCGCTCGGGCACCGGTTTCCGGCAGAACAAGGCGCGATCGATTCTAGTGATCACGGAAATGGCCCTCGCGATGATTCTGCTGGCGGGCGCCGCGCTGCTAATACGCACATATATAGCGCTCCGGCACGTCGAGCCGGGCTTCGACCGGCACAACATTTTGACGATGAATATGTCACTCGAGGATGCGCGCTATCAGAAGACCGCACAGGTCGCGCAGCTCGTTCGCGACGGCGTGGAACGCATTCAGTCTTTGCCCGGCGTCGAAGCGGCCGCCACCACATGTTCGCTTCCGCTCGAGCCGAGCTTTGGTCTCGGGTTCACGATCGAGGGTCAGACAAATACCGACCCGCGCAACCAACCGGGCGGCGCCTGGCGCAGCGTCTCGCCGAATTATTTCAGTATCTTCCGCATTCCGGTGGTTCGAGGAAGGACGTTTACGGATCGCGACGACACCGGCGCGGCGCCGGTCGTCGTCGTGAACGAAGCGCTCGTAAAGGCATTTTTCTCAAAGCAGGATCCCATCGGCGCGCGAATCACGATTGGCAAAAATGCCGGCCCGCAATTCGCGGAGCCGCCGCGTGAAATCATCGGCGTAGTGGGGGATGTTCGCGACGGCGGACTCAACCGGAATCCTTTCCCGATTATGTACATTCCCGCCTCGCAAGTCACCGACGGGATGACTTTGCTCAACGAGCAGATTCTGCCGATTATGTGGGTCGTACGCACAAAAGTGGCGCCCTACTCCCTTAGCCAGGATATTCAGCGCGAGCTGCGCGATGCGAGCGCCGGATTGCCGGTTGGAAAGATTCGCTCGATGGAACAAGTGGTGGCGGAATCGACTGCGCGCGACGACTTTAATACGACCCTGCTTACGATTTTTGCGAGCGTGGCGTTGCTGCTCGCGGCCGTGGGCATCTATGGGCTGATGGCCTACTCGGTGCAGCAGCGAACACAGGAAATTGGCATTCGTATGGCACTCGGTGCTGCTCCTGAAAAGGTTCGCGGCATGATCGTGCGTCAAGGGATGTTGCTGGCGTTGGTGGGGGTCCTCGTCGGAGTCGCTGCCGCGCTCGCGCTCACGCGGCTCATGGCCAGCCTGATTTTCGGCGTGAAAACGTGGGATCCCGTCGTCTTCGTCACCGTGACGGTCGTGCTCAGTTTGGTCGCGCTCTTCGCCACGTATATTCCCGCGCGTCGCGCGGCCCACGTTGACCCTCTCGTGGCCCTCCGTTACGAATAAGCCGGCGCGCCGGCGCCTTTTGGGCGTTCCGCCGTGCGCGCGCTGCTCTTATTCTTCGCCCGGTCACATTTTGTTCATGAGCCCGTCATATTCAGAAGTATCATGGCACTCAGGGAGGATTGTCGCTGCATGGCGAGCGTAATTCAAAACGTGCCCGAGAGCGCCCGCGTCACACAAAAAGAATCGCCCAAATACCCGGGCGCGCTTGTGGTCGTCGAGGGCATCGATGGCTCCGGTAAGAGCACGCAGCTTTACCTTCTGAAGCGCTGGCTCGAGATCGGCGGCTATCGCATCCATTTCACGGAATGGAACTCGTCGCCGCTCGTCAAATCCGCCACGCGGCGCGGCAAGCAGCGCAAGCTTCTCACGCCGACCACTTTCTCTCTGCTCCACGCCGCCGACTTCGCCGATCGTTGCGAACGCCAGATCTTGCCGCTGCTTCACGGCGGCTATCTCGTACTCGCTGACCGCTACATTTATACGGCATTCGCCCGCGACGCCGCCCGCGGCTGCTCGCCGCACTGGCTGCGCAATCTCTATAGCTTCGCACCCGTGCCGGACGTTACCTTTTACTTCCGCGCGCCACTCGATGTCGCCGTCAACCGCATCGTCGCCGGCCGGCCCAAACTGAAATACTACGAAGCCGGCATGGATCTCGGTATCTCACTCGATCGCGCCGAAAGCTTCCGGATTTTCCAGGAGCGCATCCTTACTAACTACGATCAAATGATCGAGACCGATAAATTCGTCCTCATGGACGGCACCATTCCCGTCAATCGCCTCCAGAAATTAATGCGCCAGATCGTCGGCGAACGTGTCAACATGGAGCATTTCGCGCCCAAGAAAACGAAGAAGAAATGACCGATTCATTGCCGGAAAACCCGGCCGGATCAAACGGCCAACCTCATAAATCTGCTAAAAAGCGCGCCGGAAAAGCGCGTGCGAAGCGAACTGAAAAGCCCGCCGAATCCACTGAGATCGCTTCCTCGCGTTTCTACGGCGCGCCGATGCCCGGCGTCACCGCGGAGGAATTAAGCGGCTCGCTGATCGTCATCGAAGGCACCGACGGCTCCGGCCGCTCCACGCAAATTTCTCTTCTTACTGAATGGCTCGAGTCCGAAGGCTTCGCCGTGCAAACGATGGGCTTGCGCCGTTCCTTTCTCGTCGGCGAAGACATCGACGCGCTTCTTGCCGAAAACGCCGTCACGCGCATGACTCTCGCCCTCATGTACGGTACCGACTTCTTCGATCAGCTCGAACGGCGCATACTTCCCGCCCTGCGCTCCGGTCTCATCGTCCTCGCCGACCGCTACATTTTCACCCTGATCGCTCGTTCTGCCGTTCGCGGCATAAGCCGCGATTATCTGCACGGTCTTTACGAAATGGCCCTTCGCCCCGATCTCACCTTCTGGCTCAGCGTGCGTCCGGAGATTGCCTTCGACCGTGAATTCAAGAAATCCCACTCCATTAGCTACTGGGAATCCGGCCGTGACCTTTCGCTCTCCAACGATCTCTTTCAGTCTTTCATTCGCTACCAATCAATGGTACAGAAAGAGTTCGAGTATCTTTCGAAACGCCACGACTTTGTGGAAATCGACGGCGAAAGGAGTGTGGCTGAGGTGAACGCGGCGCTCCGCAAGCGGATCGCTCAGCAGTTGGGAATTCGGGGCACGCATTATCATCCCTCGAACGCTCTCGCTCACCTCTGGCGCTAATCGCGAGTGGCTGCTCCCGTCCAATTGGCGGCGATTGACGCCGGCTCGAATGCCATCCGATTAGTCATCGCCCGCGCCACCTCCCCGCAGCACATCGAAATCCTCGAAAACGAACGCGCCGCCGTCCGCCTCGGCCACAACGCCTTCACGCGCCGCATGCTCGATGCGAAAACGATCGCACGCGCCGTCCGCGCCTTTCGCAGCTTCCGCGACGCGATGGACCATCACAACGTAACGGCCTACCGCGCCGTCGCCACTGCTGCCGCTCGCGAAGCGCGCAACAGCCGCAAACTCCTCGAACGCATCCGCCGCAAAACCGGCATCGAAATCGACGTCATCACCGGCGAAGAAGAAGCCCAACTCGTCTGCAACGCCGTCCACTGGGCGCTCGGCAAAAGCGTTCAGCCGCGCGTGATCTTCGACCTCGGCGGCGGCAGTCTCGAGCTCAATTTCTTTCAGCGCGGCCAGTTGCAGCGCCGCATCGGACTTCCGCTCGGCACGATTCGCCTGATGGAAACCTATAAGATCGAAGGCGTCATCGATGAAGACAAACGCCGCCGCCTCCGCCACCACATTTTCGCTCTTTTGCGGAGCGCCATGCCGTCCGCGCCGAAGCTCACGCGCGAAATCGGCGTCGCCTGCGGTGGTAATGCCGAGGCGCTCGTTCGCCTCGCGGCCGGTCCGAACGCCGCACGAATTCCCACGATCAACACGCGCCTTCTGAAGGATCAAACCTGGAAATTGCAAAATCTCGACGTTCCCGCCCGCATGCGCGCCTTCCGCATCCGTCAGGATCGCGCCGAAGTGATCGCCATCGCAGCGATTATCTTCACATCACTCGCCGAATGGCTCGACTTGCGCTCGTTCCTCGTTCCCGGCGTCGGCGTTCGCGAAGGCGTTTTGCTCCAATTGGTTGCCGAGCAATATTCCGCCACTGCCGAATCCGAGGAAGACATGCGCCGCGACGCCGAATTGCTCGAAAGCGCGCGCTGGTTTGCCCGTCGCATGGGCTACAACGAAGGTCACGCCGAGCAAGTCTCTCGCCTCTCGCTTTCGCTCTTCGACCAATTGCGCCCGCTACACCAGATGAATTCCGATATGCGCGTCCTTTTGGAAATCGCTGCGCTTCTTCATGACGTCGGCCATTTCGTCAATCGCAAATCGCACCAGCGCCACGGCGAATATCTCGTTCGCAACGCCGACATTCCCGGCCTGCGCGGCTGGCGTCGCGACATAGTCGGCGCGCTCGTCCGCTATCACAATACGAAATCCGAGCCCGAAGTGACGCACGCCTCCTACGCGGCTCTCGATGGCGAACATCGCCAGCAGGCGCGTATTCTAAGTTCGCTGCTGCGAATCGCCGAGCGCCTCGAATCCGAGCACGCACAGCGCGTCACCGGCGTCGACGTTCGCATCGAAGGCCGCAAGGCGATCTTTCTCATTGCCGCGTCCGAAGGCACGCGCCTCGATATCGCCGGCCTCGAGCGCAAAGCCAAACTCTTCGAGACGGAATTCCACCTGAAAGCCGAATTCCGTCGCGACCAAAGAAAGGCCAAAGTCGCGTAATTTGCTCGGATTGCGTTAAACGCTTCTCGAAGGACACAACCAATGCTTCTCTACCTGATCCGCCACGGAATCGCCGTCGATCGCACCGACCCCAAATCTCCGCCCGAAGCCGAACGCCCGCTCACCGCGAAAGGCGTGCAAAAAACGCGCGCCGCCGCGCTCGGCTTTGGCGAACTCGGCGCCAAGCCCGACGTCTTCATCTCCAGCCCTTACGTCCGCGCCGTGCAGACGGCGGAAATTTTCGCTGAGGCACTCGGCTTTTCGCCCGGCAAAATCCGCATGAGCGACGCGCTGAAGCCTGCCGCAAATCCCGCCGAAATTGTGAAGGAGATTCAGCGCATTCGTGCGAAGGAAATCGCCTGCTTCGGCCACGCACCCCACATGGATCTCGCCATCGCTCAACTCTCGGGCGCGCGCGGCGTTTTCACGGAATTGAAAAAAGCCGGCATCGCCTGCTTCGAGCATTCCGCGCCGCACGGCCGCTGGACGCTTCGCTGGCTAGTCAGCCCTAAACTCCTCCGCGACCTCGCCAAGTAAATTCTTCCTTACAAAACTGCGTAAGGGCGCGTGCTTGCCGCGCCCTGCTGAACGCTATCGCGCGTCGAAATGTAGCGGCCGACTCGCCTTCCAGTCGGGCGCTCTTGCTGGAAGTTGTCGCCGGCATCCGTAGTGCGCGTGCCTGCCGCAGTTGGCAAGAATCGATCACCGCTCTCGCCGTCATTTCAGCTCCGTCACCGTCACCTCAAGCCGAAATTCCCGATTCGAGTTCGGATCATCGGCAACGCCGACCAGCATTGACTTCCCTTCTGCGATTGGCGCGCTGTTGCTGATTGTGAGTGTGCGCAGCACTGGCCGACCATCGACCTTGGCCTCATCGGGTACAACGCTCGTGACGTCGCAGTACGTGTCCAAGACACGCGCACCATCGCGGATACTAATCGAGCCGTTGATTCTCGTGCCAACATCAAGGTATTGAGCAGTGCCGTCGGTCTTCGTCCCAGCGGGCACCCGATTCCCGATTTGGAGTTGGCTGACCCATGGACGACCGTTTTGGCCGCCGCCCCCAACGTTTAGGGAATATTGTCGCGAGTCGATCTTTTTCCCGCCCTCTGTTTCGGTAAGTGTATAGTCCAAGCGAAAGGCGTGCGGAGGCATTTCTGCCTGTGGTGCGGATGCTGTCTTCGAGCTTGTTGCATCCTGTGCAGGAGCCGACGTTCCTGCGATACCGATCACCAAAGCTACCGCAATAGCTGCGACTGACACCCTAATATTGTGCATGTGCTTTCTCCTCAGTGGGATTCGGTTCACAGCTTTTGCATCGTCACTCGGTGCTGGAATATGCAGCTCTTAATTCCTCCGTCTTTCGCTTCAAGCGTTCTGTTGTAACTTCAGCAACGAGCGCCGCATCCTGCGGATCTTGCTCCACAAACCGGATCAACAATTTCTCTTGCTCCGTCAGCGGCTCGGGCGCGGGGAACCGCGCCAGTCTCGGGAGTGCCTCTGCGTTTCTCCGTACGTTCCTTTCGGTCAGATAACTCTGGCGCGCGCGCTGGGTCATTCCCTTATGTGCCGAAGGTATTGCTGTTGCAGTCGCTGCGGGAGCTCGCGCGCTCGTCCTGGCCACTTCATGCTGAGCCGTTCGCGAACCGATATCTACCGGAGCCGACTTTCGCCCTCCAATCCAAATCGCCAAAGCCGCCAAACTCGCCACCGCAAAACCCGCCGCAACCCAGCGCCGCCATGCAAATCGGCCTGCATGCGGTCCCTGCGTCCGCAAATTCGCCAATACCCGCTGCTCCAGCCCGTCGCGCGGCTCCGCCGCCGCATACTCCGCCAGCGCCACATCCAACTCACGCTCGAAATTTTCTTCGCGCATCTCGCAACTCCTCACTTCCGCGCCACAATCCCCGCCAGCTTCTCCCGCAAGATCTGCCGCGCCCGAAACACGCGGGATCGCACGGCCGCCTCGTTAATTCCCAAAACTGTCGCCGCCTCGCGCGGCGTCATCTCCCCGATCGTCGAAAGGATTAGCGGCTCACGCAACTTCGTCGGCAACGTCGCAATCACTTTCTCCAGCGCCGCGCCAATCCCCGCCGACTGCATCGCCGCGTCCGCCGAAATCGCATCCGAAGCGATCTCCCGAAAGTTCTCGTCGTCGCGATTAAGTCCTACTTCATTCCGGCGCCTCTGCCGCTTGCTCTTATCGACGGCCACTCGCCACGCAATCCGCGCAAGCCACGTCTTCGGATTCTCCACGCTTGCCAGCCGCCCGCCGTAGCGCAGCACGCGCAAAAACGTCTCCTGCACCGCATCCTCGGCGTCCGCATGGCTGCGTAACACGGCATACGCGATCCGGTACGCGAGTCGCGCGTGCTCTTTGACGAGGCTCTCGACCGCCTCGTCTTTGCCGCGCGCGGCCGTCCGAGCCTCGCCCAGAATCAGCTCTCCCGCCACCAATTCGCTGCCCTCACTCATA
>DATEME010000058.1:0-1171 GCA_035275865.1 Candidatus Acidiferrales bacterium
GCGACTTTGGTCCCTTAAAACGCGAAGGCGTTCAGGATCAGGGTGCAGGTGAATAGCGCGCCCAAAATCAATCCAAAGAGCCGAGTAATCTTACGCTCGCTCATTTTTGCCGCAGCGCCTCTAATCGCGGTGAGCGCTGTCCCACGCGATCCGCGGGATGTCCGATCGGGTGATGCCGATATCGGCCAATTCGCGGTCGCCGAGCTGGTAGAGCTCTTTCAAGCTCGCGTTGTAGCGCCTCCAAGCGCGGAGGAAGTTGACGATTGCGACCAACATGGTTGTTACCTTTCTCTCGGCCCGGTGCGCCGGGCAATCTCAAGTCATGAGGACGGATCGACCGCGCGGCTCCCACGAGAACGTGAACGCGCGCGTAGCTGGCTGCGCCTATCCAGCTTCCGATGCCGGCCAAGATTGATGCGGCGGAGCCTTTGATCAAATTGTCTTTTAAGGATGACCGGTATCGCACGGATGTCGCGGCGGCGGGCAAAGTGTATCGTCAGTATCGCGGGCGTCGGTCGTGGTTTCCCGATTAATATGATCACAAGTGCGAGGCTTGGCATTGAGGGAGAGCAGGACGCATGGCGGCAACTATCGGTTTCTATCTATCCGGTGTGATTGCAATTGCGATCATTTTCATCGGCTGCCGCTTTCTGTTGGCACCTGCAACGGCAGCGGCGGCTTATGGCGTACCGGCTGGCGTCGAACCGCATTGGCGAGCGTATCTATCCGCTAAAGGCATTCGTGACATTGCATCGGGACTGTTCATCGCAATTCTTTTGGCTTACGGGTCCGCACACGTCCTTGGCTGGTTCATGGCCGCCGCCACTCTCATTCCTGTCGCTGATGCCGTGATCGTGTTGCACCACGGCGGTAGCAAGACCGTTGCGTTCGGCGTACACGGCGGCACGGCAGTTGTGATGCTCATTATCAGTGGGTTGCTGTTAATTGATTGATGGAATTTGAAGCGGGCGGGGCCTTGCAGTCGCGTTCCCGTCCCATGTTACATTGGTGATTTCAATCATTAACCGGTAGGTCCCTTCATGCGAGCTACCCGCCTCGTGTCTTTGGTCGTCCCGTTGCTGGTTGTCCCCGGTCTTGCTGCGGCCCAGTCGCGCTACTTCACCTACGAGCGCGGGATAAATCGGCCGGGACATGCTTATCGCTTTCTGGA
>DATEME010000059.1:0-11607 GCA_035275865.1 Candidatus Acidiferrales bacterium
CCGGGCGCAAACATCGGCGATGGATATGGCGTGTTTGAAGCGACGCACGGCACCGCGCCGAAATACGCGGACAAGGATGTGATTAATCCGGGCTCCGTGATGCTTTCCGGCGTGATGATGCTCGATTTTATGGGCTGGAAGGAAGCGGCGAAGCTAATCGAAGACGGCCTCGCCACGACGATTCAGCAGAAGCGTGTGACGTACGACCTCGAGCGGCTGATGCCGGGAGCGACAAAGCTCAAGACGTCCGAGTTTGCGTCGGCGATTATTGAAAATATGGATGCTGCTGTCGCGGCGCGATAGACATTCGCGCGGCAACTTTAAAGGAGAAAGCCAGGATGCGGAAGAAAGTTACGGTGGTGGGTGGCGGATTCGTCGGATCGACGACGGCGCAGCGAATTCATGATTCGGGGCTCGCCGATGTGGTTCTCACGGATATTCTGGAAGGCGTGCCTGCGGGCAAAGCGCTGGACATGGCGGAATCGGCGCCAATATTGGCGACCGATGCCCAGGCAGCGGGAATTTCCACGGCGAAAGGCGACTACGAAGCGACGGCCAACAGCGACATCATCGTGATCACCGCCGGTTTCGCCCGCAAGCCGGGCATGAGCCGCGACGATCTGCTGAAGGCGAACTACGACGTCATCAAAGCCGTCGTCGAGAAGATCGCGAAGCTTTCTCCAAAAGCGATTCTGATTGTGGTGACCAATCCCTTGGATGCGATGGCCCAAGCGGCGTTCAAAATCAGCGGATTCCCGAAGCGACGCGTGCTGGGAATGGCAGGAGTGCTGGATTCGGCTCGAATGAGCACGTTTGTGGCGCGCGAGCTGAATGTTTCGGTCGAAAATGTGCATTCGTTTGTGCTCGGCGGGCATGGCGATGACATGGTGCCGCTGGCGCGCTATTCGACCGTAGCGGGAGTTCCCCTCCCTGAATTGATTCCCGCGGATCGCCTCGAAGCGATCATCGCGCGCACGCGGAAAGGCGGCGCAGAAATCGTGAACCTGCTCAAGACGGGATCGGCGTACTACGCGCCATCGGCTGCTGCCGTCGAAATGGTCGAAGCGATTCTGAAGGACAAAAAGAAAATCCTTCCTTGCGCCGTTTATCTCGAAGGCGAATACGGAATTGCGGGGCTGTTCGTCGGAGTGCCCGTGAAGCTTGGCGCGGGCGGCGTGGAACAGATTCTCGAAATCAAGCTCACTCCCGACGAAAAAGCGGCGCTCGACAAGTCGGCCGGCTCGGTGCGCGAGCTGGTGAATGTTCTCGGCTTGTAATTAGCTTAATGGCACAACGCTCACGGCTATTTCCGAATATCTGAAACCCCTTTGATAAGCTCATGCCAGGGGCATCCCCTCTGCCATGAGCTTGTTTGGTAAAAAACGGGACGCGCAGGAAAGTACGCGCGGCGGCTATGACGGCATCGCCGGCGAATCCGCGCCGAGCGCGACGAATCATCGGTTGACGCTCGATCTTTCGCGCGCGATGGAGCTTGCGACGATGCTCGCTAGCAGCCGCGCATCGCAATTCATCGAAATCACGGATCTTCTGGCGGGACTCTACATTTACGAATGGGATCGTCTCGCCTCCTATTGGCCCGAAGAAAACCGCGAACATGTGGAGGAGCTGCTACAGGACATGTGCCAAATCAGCCCGCAACGCTGGAATTACTGGATCACGCTTTACGACGCCCAGCGGAAGGAAGCCGAGCCGCAACCGCGCTGGAAACAGTTTGGAAAACCCAACCGAAAAATTCGCCGGGCGTCGGTGCCCGTTCCCTCCACCAGCTTGCGTGCGGCGTTCGACGCCGCGGAATGGGTATCGCCGTTTCGCGATCCGAGAGCCGATTCGGAGAGGGGCGCGCGCGACGGAGGCGCAATTGCCATCGTGACCGCCGAATGCGTGCTCCTCTGCATCGCGAAATATACTTCGTCAGAAGCGGGGAAAAAGCTTGCGCATAGCGGGTTGGACATCGATCAGCTCGAACGCGCGGTGCTTGATCCAAAGCGCTCTCCCCTCCGATAGAGCCGGAGCGATGAGTTAGAGCGCGTTATTTTCCGTCGGAAAGTTCGGAGAGCCACTTATTGAGAATCTGCACCTGATCCTCGGCCGGATCGACGAATCCCACGCCCATTCCCATATTTTCCTGAACGTAGATGATTTTGCCTGCCGATTCGAACGAGCCGCTATCATTGGAAATGCGAACGCGAATCGCCGTGTCTTTGGGCAGCGTGTTCAGAATATCGATGTAGCAACCGAATCTGCTGATTTCCGAGACGCGGCCGGACATGCGCGTATCCGTAGCCGGCTCGACGATGTCGGCCGTAGCGATGAACATGTAACGTGGTACCGCGCGGCGGTCGGCGTACGAACCTGGGAGCTTCGCGGAGCCGCTCATTGATTCACCATTAGACCTTCCATTGACTAAATCATGCTCGTATCGCGACGGAGGCACTACCCTTTCACACCGGGTTGCTACGAAAAAGATACCAAGGGATGAGCCGCCAAAAGCTAAGGTAACTGACAAATAAATAAGGCGGGCGGCTGAGGATCCCCAAAATGCCAGTGAAGGCGGTCAGTAAATACGGTCCGGTCGCAGCCGTTCAATGTCCCATCTTGGGAAAAATCTGTGCGCAACGCGGCGGCGCGCTATTTTGCAGTTCGAACTAGCCAATTCGTCTAGCGCGCGTTTCTTGCTTCGTATACAAAGCAAGCGCCTGCCGATCGAAAAACGGTGGGGTATACTGCCTGTCAGCGCACCTCTCCGCTGCCAAGGGAATCTAGTTGATTTGAGCGGAGGCATGCGGGTAAGGTTGCCGGTGCTCTGTTTCATTTCGGAACATCTATGGGCCAACTAGCACGGACGGGCGAGCAGATTAGGGAACTCAGGAACCGGCTTGGCGTGACGACGCGCGAAGTCGAGGAGTTCAGCCGCGCGATCGCCGACGACCGCCAGAACGAGGAGTTCTACATTTCCAACGCCTGGCTTACACAGCTCGAGAACAAGGGCTCCGTGCCCAGCATTTTCAAGCTTTATAGCCTCAGCGTCATTTACCGCATCAAGTTCAGCGATCTGCTGATGATTTATGGCGTCGATCTGAGCGTAACCCAGCGGCACCGGTTCGAGTTGCCGCTACAGCACACGCATTTAGCCGCATTTGAAGCACCTGCCCCCGAGCAGTCGGTCACTTTCCCTGTTCGGTTCGATAAGGGTTTCAGCCTGGACAAGACGAGCCTGATTTCCCGCATGGTCGAGATTTGGGGCGAAGTGCCAATCGCATTGATCCAGCGGCTCGACGTCCGGCACTGCCAGTACGGGTTCATCGGCAAGGACGATTACACGATGTTTCCGCTGATCCGCCCGGGTTCCTTCGTTCAAATCGATAGCGAAACGACGAAGATGGAAGGTCATGAATGGCGCACGGAATTTGATCGCCCCATCTATTTCATCGAGCTTCGCGATTCCTATGCCTGTTCCTGGTGCGAGGTGAAGAACTCCCAGATCACGTTGATTCCACATCCTTTATCAGGCTGCTCGATCCGGCAGTACTCTTACCCTGATGATGCGGAGATTATCGGGCAGGTGACGGGGCTGGCGATGCGCCTCGTGCCAATGGGGGAGGATGAGCCTGACGCATTTCCACGATTGCCAAAGCGGTCCTGAAATTTGCGAACAGGAATTCCGTAGCCAGGGGATCGCTCTCCACGGGAACGGTTACGCGGTAGGGTTCCAGCTTCTTCCAGGCAAGAATGAATTTATCCGCGCTTAAATGCACCGAAGCCATATAGTCTTCCATCTGCGTTACCAGATCGCGCAGACTCGTGCCGATTAACTCCCGGAACGTTTCGCGATGGCACTCCGCAAGTGCCTGGCAAGCCGCGTCTTGTCCGTGGATTACAGCCAATCCGTCGTGATAGTAGATCCCGGTGTTGTAATCCCTGGTTGAGGCCAGATAGATGAGGCGGTCGAGCGGACGGGCGAGTTTGGACAGAGTCCTGCGATGCAGGTCGTCTATAGCATCCTTCACGCTTCGCAGTCCTGGGCCTGGCATCGGCTGGCTTCCTTAAGACGAACTATGCACTAAACGGAGGCAGACTGCCAGTTGAACCGCCGAGACCTTCCAAACCGGCGCCGGTGAGAAAAGACAATGACCGGGCTGAAATCTCGCAGACTCTCGTGGCGGCCTCCGCCACTGTTCCGACCATTGCCGGAGCTGCGTACGGCCCGCCCAGGATTATGGCGGCCTTTAAAGTACGGCAGCTCACAAGCAAGATCGTGAAATTCCACGCCAGAGAGAGCTCCGTTCTGAACTCCAGGCGCGCGTAGAAGCGGGCCGATCCCAAATGAAGGTGCCGCAAATGCCGGATTTGAGCCTGTATGCGCTCGACCCACAGCAAGGCGATACGTTTGCGCTGGATGAGGAACATCGACTGCACGGCCTGGGAGCGCAGCGAAAGCACAAACTCGAGATCTTCACGAGCAAAAATGCGGGCGACCAGATCGTGAGGCAGGAGCTCTGAGCGCAGAGTGTAAAGCGCCTGACGCGCGCCAATGAGGGCGCGCGCCCCTCCCTCCGCCTTGCCCCTTCGGGCCAGGACGAGCAGGAACACAAAAAGCAGTGCGCCGACAGCTAGAAAAAAGAGCAACTGCAGCATTAGTTAACGATCCGCATAGCTATAGTACGCAGATTGTACGAAAAGTTCTTTGTGGCCCGCCAATAATCGCGAGTCTCTCGTATTACTGAGCAGGCGGAGGCCCATCTAACGGGCGTGCGGTCGATTTTGAGTGTAAACGCAATAGAATCCTAGTGCAAAGCGGCTGAACGGGAAGGACTTGTCCGCGCAAAAAGTGGCACAAAGCGGCACAAGATCGCATCGTGGAACGCTAGGTGCTTGCCGGGCAAAGCAGTTCCCTGCTGAAGGCACGACGAACGCGCCACAGACCACGTGTCAGCCGCTACTGAAAGAGCCGAACGCGCTCCGGCACCGACTCAAGCAGCTCTTCGGCTTGCTTGGTGATGTCAGCGGCGTCTTCCAATTTGGGTGGGGGATGGTATGACCATAAGGCTGATAGGTAAATCGCGGTGGCCGCGCAATACAGGATGGGCTGCAAAAAACTCCACGCGCGGTCGAAGGAGCCGAGAAAGTGGGACTCTAGGGTGAGAGTCACAAGATTCGAAGCGACGTAGAGTCCATATCCGACGAGCATTCCTTTCAGGTTCCGACCTAGAGGAAGCCCAAAATAGAAGACTGCGGTCGTCAGGCCTAACAAGAGCGCCGTCTGGACGAGACGAAAATCCCGTTCCAACGCAATCAGATGGGGCGGAGCCATGTGCCCACCCCGGCCGCCGATATACAAAACCAAAAAAAGCCCAACAGCGGAGTACACGGTATACCGAGCCACACGGGCGAAAAGCCTCGTCGCGGGCGTTATCGCGAACGCGTGGCGCAAAATGTCGAGTAAGATACCGCAGGCCGCAAAGGCCGTCAGAAATTCCGTATTCCAATAATATGCGGTGAATTCTGCACGGTGGCGCAGGAAAATCCAAAGCGCCAGGCTACTAGTGACGAAACTGCAGGCGATTTGAGCATAAAAAAAGACGTAAAGTCGCCATAATCGAGCCACCGCTCCGCGGGTCAGGATAGCGAGCTGCAACCCAAGCCCAGCGCACCAAATCACAAATTCGGCTGCGAGCCTTGGGTTCATGTGTAGCGCTGGCATGATCAGCCGCGGGCGGAACGTCCCAGGTGCTCGCGCAAAACTCTCACTCCGGTTCTTGTGAGGCCCACGAGTACATCGTAGTCTGTCTCCAGACCCGCATCGCGTGTCGGCGCGGGGTTGGGCCGATAATTCCAAAGCGCGATCAACCAAATCAGAAGCGACAGATCGAACGAAACCGGCTGAATGGTCCGCCAGACATCGGCTTTTTCCCCGAAGTAGAATCGCAAAGCCAAGCTGACGACGCTCGTCCCCAAATATAGCCCGTAGCCGAGCATCATGCCGCGCATATTTTGGTCAAGTTCTAAGCCATAGTGGAGAATCGAACCAACGATCACGCAAAAGAGAAGGATTTGGGCCGCTCGCACGTTTCTTTCCAGCGCAATCTCCGAGTTGGCGAGAGATCCTGGTCCAGAAATGATGATGTATACAAGGGCATACGCAAAGATGAGACCGAACGTGATGTAGCAGAATCTCTTGGCAAATTGCGATGCTCCAGGATAGGCCGCAAGCACATGGCTAAAAATCTCAAGCACGAGCCCACAACCCACTAAGAGGGTTATGAATTGCGCAGGCCAGAAGAAACTTCCCCAACGATTCGGCTCAGTCGCGTAAATGTGATAACCGATCAGCGCCGCGGCAGTGATCGAAGCAATATAGGTATAGAAAAACGGGAACCTTCTGAGGTTAGCCGCTATAAACCCGCGGAAAAGAACGAGTATCTGGAGGAAAATGCCCGCTCTGGCTATGTAGAGGCCAAACACAGCACCGTCCAGTCGTCGCGTAATCCTAACACAATACGACTCGCCGGAGAGGCCGTTGTACCGGTGACCTCTCCAGCGGTAATTTGTGCTTATGCGGACGCGGAACTAGAGACGGGTTCGCGCCACTACGCCGACGCCGGGGGGCCGGGATAAGGCAAGTCCGCAGTGACAATGGCACCTGCCGGCGGCCCAGGGTAGGGCAGATCGGCAACGATACCGCTACCCGCCGGAGGCCCTGGATAGGGCAAGTCCGCGGTGACAATGGCACCTGCCGGAGGCCCGGGATAGGGCAAGTCGGCAGTGGTGACGCGTCCGGCGCTACCACGGAGCTGAGCCTGGGTAGCCGGGACAGCGAATGCTACAAATGCAAAAGCTAGAACGTAGGCTAAAGTCTTCGATTTCATTTAGTTCCCTCCCTATTGGGGAAATGGCCCCGTGGGGCGATGGCAGAATAGATAGGGAAAAAAAATACGTGGAAGTACGTATAGGAACGCTCGTGGGGCGAAGCAGGGCCAAAAGGAGCAGCAAATTCCACAGAAGCTGGCGCTTACCGCTTCACTGACCGAGATTGTATTTCGGAAGGTTTCTCCGCCGCTTAGTTCCAAAATGGGAAAGCTATTCGTACTTTTCGGGGGGGGTTACTAGCTCGAAAATGCGGCTGATCTGCCTATGGAAACACGTGCAGCAGACAGTTAACTTGTGAAGATTCAGAGTGGCGATCAAGGAAACTGGGACTGGTGCATGACCGAGCCGAATTCGTGTGTATGTGAACAGACAGCGCCGCGCAAGCCGGAATTATTTCGCGAGCGTCTACGGAAACTGGATCGGCAGCAATGGTGGCTTTGGTCGACAACAGTGCTGGTGCTCGTCCTGCTTAGCGTGGCCGTCGCTTCATTCAGCTTCCCCGCCCTATTAAGCCGCGATCAACAAGGTTATTCCTTCTATTTGAACCAGTCGGTGCGGGCGCTCGTCGGCATCGTGCTGATTTTCAGCGTCTATCTCGTTTATCAGCAATGGCAGATCCTTCGCATGCAGTGTCAGATCTCCGAGCAGATCGAATCGTTGGCGCAAGTACAAACATTGACGGCTGAAGTCTACAAACTTGCTGCGCTGGATCAGTTGACCGGTCTTTACAACCGGCGTTCGGGCGAGCAACGGCTAGCCGAAGAGATCGCGCGTTCATTCCGCTACGGACGCCCGCTGACGCTGCTGATGCTCGATTTGGACGGCCTCAAAGAAATGAACGACAAGCTTGGCCATGCCGGCGGCGATCTGCTGCTCAAGACATTTTCCGAGCGGCTTCAACGCGCCATTCGCGGCTCGGATCTGGCAGTACGGCTTGGCGGGGATGAATTTATGGTGCTGCTACCGGAGTGCCGTGCCGAGGAAGTCCGGCACGTTTTGGTGAGGCTCGAAGGCGCGAGCGTCTCGTACGAGGGACACCATGTGCCGTGCCGCTTCTCGCGCGGATGGGTGGACTATCGACCGGGCGAAACGTCCGAGGAATTCATGAAGCGCGCCGACGACGCGCTCTACGCGAACAAGCGCCTCGGCAAAGCCAAGGAACAACGGCTCTGTGTTCAGCCCGCAGTTCAGGCGATCTGATTCCTTGTGCAAGATTTAGACGTAGCGCCGCCAGCCTTCAGCGCGGCAGACCCGCCCCGGCTACACAGCAGCCCCTTGTGAGCCGTTTCGGGTCAGGCCACGCGCAATGTGTTCTGGTAGTAAACTTTCCTCCAAATTCCGCTTGCCCGCCGGGGTGTTGGCTCGTAAGATAACGCCCGTTGTCGCGAAAGGTACCCCATATGCCAAAAGAGAAACCCAAGGTCAATATCGGCGAAGTCATCAAATCCTATCGCAGTGATCGCGGCCTTTCACAGGGTGATATCGAGCGGCGCACGGGCCTGCTGCGCTGCTATCTCTCGCGCGTCGAGAACGGACATACGGTTCCCTCGCTCGAGACGCTCGCGAAAATCGCCGAAGCGATGGAGATCAACCTTGCCGATTTCTTTCCGGGTACGGACACTCCGCAGGATCGCGAGACTCGCAAGGTGCTCGGCGAACTCTCTGAAGAAGAGATTCGCTTCCTTGCCGATATCAAGCGTTACTCCACGTCGCTATCGGATGACGACAAGCGGCTCGTGCTCGCGATGATTCGCAAAATGGCCGCGATTGTCCCTCCGCCGCGGTCGGCAAAGCCCGTTGCGACAGCCGCGGCGCGGCGCGTTTAGTCGCGTTTCACATATTGCCGTTCTCTACGGCCCTCACGCAGTCGTGCGAGTGCCGCGCCGCGCGTTTTGATTCGCGGCTGGCGAGCGGCATGAAATATCCGCTAGAATAGCTTCTGCATGATCCCTCAACGGCATAAAACCTATGGTGTGAAGGTCGGCAAGGTGCAGGTGGGCGGTGGCGCGCCTACCGTCGTCCAGTCTATGACCAACACCGACACCGCCGATCCTGCCGGCACGGCGCAACAGTGCCTCGAACTCGCGCAGGCGGGCTCGGAGCTTGTGCGAATCACCGTGAATATGCCCGAAGCGGCGGCCGCGATGCCTGAAATCAAGAAGCGTCTTCTTGATGCGGGCTGCGACGTTCCCATCATCGGCGATTTCCATTACAACGGGCATGTCTTGCTCACGAAATATCCCGAGTGCGCGCGCCTGCTGGATAAATATCGCATCAATCCCGGCAACGTTGGCCATGGCCAGCGACGCGACGAGCAGTTTTCCACGATCTGCAGGGTCGCGCGCGACAACGGCAAGCCGGTGCGCATTGGCGTGAACGGCGGCTCGCTCAACCAGGAACTCGTGATGCGCAAGATGCAGGAAAATACGGATCACGATCTCGGAAAATCTTCCGAAGAGATTTTGAACGAGTGCATGGTGCTTTCGGCGATTGAATCGACCGAACTCGCGCTCGAGTGCGGCTTGCGTAACGACCAGATCATTATTTCGTGCAAAGTTTCGCGCCCGCTCGACCTTATCGAAATTTATCGCGATCTGGCGCGCAAAACGGAACAGCCGCTGCATCTTGGGCTGACGGAAGCCGGCATGGGCGCGAAGGGCCTTGTCTGGTCAGCGTCGTCGATGGGCGTTTTGCTTGCGGAAGGTATCGGGGACACAGTACGCGTCTCGCTCACGCCGCGGCCCGCTGGCGACCGGCGAGAGGAAGTTTACGCCGCGTGCGAATTGTTGCAATCGCTGGGTCTCCGCGCGTTCGCGCCAAGCGTTACAGCCTGTCCCGGCTGCGGACGCACCACGAGCACCACATTCCAGCAGCTTGCCGAAAGCATTCAAGGATACATTCGCGACAAAATGCCCGAATGGAAACGCGACTATGAAGGCGTTGAGGAGTTAAAGCTCGCCGTGATGGGCTGCATCGTCAACGGGCCTGGCGAATCGAAGGCCGCGAACATAGGCATCAGCTTACCCGGCACTGGCGAGACGCCACGCTGCCCCGTTTACATTGACGGCCAGAAATTCGCCACGTTGGAAGGCACCTACGACGAGCTTTCCGCAGCGTTTCAAAAGCTCGTGGACGACTACGTCTCTACGAAGTACGCCAAGCGCGAAACGGTGACGACGGCGTGAGCCTCGGTGCCTGACCTGTCTCTCGGGAACGGTTCTGTAGCGGCCGACTCGCTTTTTAGTCGGGCGAGCCTTTGCCTTTCGTAGCGATCGGCTTCCTTTTGCAGCCGGTCACCGCTCGGACGCCCTCATGATCGTTCTGCATCCTGCTGCATCAGCCGCGTCCTGAGTAGACCGTGCGCTTACGTTCTGGCAAGATTCGAGCGTGGAAGACCTCTCAAAATACGACCGCCCGATTAGTAAGCTGTTTCCCCGCCCCACCAAACCGGCAGATTGGGAGCAATATCGGCTCAGCGACGAGCAAATCGCATTCTTCCACGAGAATGGATATTTGCCGGGCGTCCGTATCCTTAACGATGAGCAGATCGAAGCTCTACGAAAAGAGCTCGATGTGCTGATGGATCCGACGCATCCTGGGCGCGAGTTATTCCACGAATATCATTCCAACGAGTCGACCGATCCGAATCGGGTCGTGTTCCATGCACTAGGTGCGTGGCGTGTAATGGCGGGTTTTCATGACCTGCTCTGGAATCCCGCGTTTCTCGTGCCCGCATCACAACTCTTGGGCGGGCCGGTGCGCTTCTGGCACGACCAGCTTTTCTGCAAGCCCGCGCGCCACGGCGGAGTTATCGCTTGGCACCAGGATTATTCTTATTGGACAAGAACCACGCCGCTCGCGCACCTCACCTGCTGGATCGGCCTCGACGATTCGACGCGCGAAAACGGCTGCCTGAATTACATTCCAGGAAGCCATAAATGGCCTGACCTGCCGAAGCCGGTGTTAACGGGCGAGATGGACGGCGTTCGCTCCAGCCTGCCGTCAGAGCTGCAGGACAAGTTCAAACCCGTCCCGGTTGAATTAAAAAGAGGCCAGAGCTCGTTTCATCACGCGCGCACGATGCACGGCTCCGGCGCCAACGACACGCCGAAGCCGCGCCGGGCTACCGTAATCAACGTTTTCCGCGATGGCGTGATGTCGGATACGGACGAACCGTTACTGGCTGGCGTTCCCGTGATTCGTCGCGGACAAAAAATGGGCGGCCAATTCTTTCCGCTGCTTTTCGACGATTCCGAAGTCTAGTGCGCAGAGCTATTGATGAACGACGCCGGCCACCCACGGAATGCCCACCAAACCCTCTTTGACTTTCACTTCGATGGCATCGCCGTCGGAAAACTGGTTGAAATCGATCCGGTCGACGGCAATCCGCTCAAAGTTATCGCCCTCGCGCCAGGAACGCACGATCAACCGCCGGTTCGGCAGCGGCCCAGCCATCGCAAACTTGCCGACGACATGCGTTTCGATTTCATTGAATGGAGCGCGATCAAACGCGCCGTTGAGGAGCAATAAGCCCGCGAGCAGCCAGGGTACCGGAATCAGGCCGTAATACACGCGCTTCAGCGCCTCAAGCTCCACGTGCTTCAGCGCCCTGCGCTCAAGCCATATCGCGATACTCAGCGTAAGAAAGAAAAGCACGCCGATGAAAATGAGAATGCGATCGATTTCAAGGGGTGGGTATTCGCTGCTGAAGGTGACAAA
>DATEME010000060.1:0-1519 GCA_035275865.1 Candidatus Acidiferrales bacterium
AACGAAATACTCAGGACCTAAAGAAATCGCCCACCTCACGCTAGAACATTACAACCAGCATGCGGGGGAGTTCTGGCAAGGAACACGCGATCACGACGTTAGCCAGAACATCGCGGCACTATTGCAATGCATTCGGAATGAACCGCCTTTCAAAATCCTCGATTTTGGCTGCGGGCCTGGACGCGACCTCAAGACGTTCGCCGAACTCGGTCACATCGCGATTGGTTTGGAAGGCGCCGTGCACCTCGCCATAATGGCACGTGCCCACAGCGGCTGCGAAGTGTGGCAGCAGGATTTGCTCAAGCTCCATCTACCCGATAACCATTTCGATGGCGTCTTCGCCAACGCCGCACTGTTTCATGTACCGAGCCGGGAGCTGCCGCGCGTACTGCTGGAACTGAAAGCAAGTCTGAAACCTGGCGGTGTTCTCTTCAGCTCGAATTCGCGTGGCCATAACGAGGAAGGCTGGAGCCAGGGGCGCTACGGCGTGTATCATGATCGTGACGCTTGGCGCCGCTATATGTCAGCCGCCGGGTTCGTTGAGCTGAGACACTATTACCGCCCCGCTGGCGTGCCGCGCGAACGACAGGTCTGGTTGGCGAGCGTTTGGCGCCGGTTGGCATGAAAAGATCATGGGACTGGACTTAAGTTCTGGAGCTGTTCGCTTTCGGTTATGGGACGGCTCGATCCAAACACCAGTTTGAAGATGTCCCAGGGCTTGCCGCCTCATACCAAGCCGCTGAGTGGCTGACTCTCTAGGGATTGAACGAAGCCGCTAACGCGGCAGTTAAGGAGCGGTCGCCGTAATCGCCTCCTGTCTGAGAGGATCGTGGGTTCTTCGAAGCCCAACCCTTCAGACAGGAGGTTTTCCGATGGCTGAGATCAGCCCTCTTCGCCGCCGCATGATCGAGGACATGACGGTCCGTAATCTGTCGCCGGCGACGCAACAATCGTACCTCAACGCGGTATCGAAGTTCAGTCGGTATTTTGGCCGCTCTCCTGATCGTCTCAGCCTGGAAGATGTGCACGCCTTCCAGCTTCATCTGGTTGCAACGGGGATCTCGTGGCCTGCACTGAACCAGATCGTCTGCGCGCTGCGGTTCTTCTATGGCGTGACGCTCGGCCAGGCCATCGTGCCGGAGCGCATCGCCTATGCGCGTGAGCCGAGTAAGCTGCCGGTTGTGCTGAGCGCCGACGAGGTGGTGCGCTTTCTGGAGGCAATCCCGAGCCTCAAGAGCCGCACCGCGCTGACCACCGTCTATGCCGCCGGACTGCGCGTGTCGGAAGTCGTTCTGTTGAAGATTGCCGACATCGACAGCCAGCGGATGGTGATCCGGGTTGAGCAGGGCAAGGGCGGCAAGGACCGCTACGTCATGCTCTCTCCGCAGCTCCTGAGGATTCTACGTACCTACTGGCGGCTCGCTCGTCCGAAGCGATGGCTGTTTCCCGGCCGCGACGACGAGCGTCCGCTCGTACCCAACGTCTTGCACGCTGCCTGCCGTTCAGCTTGCGCGGCGGC
>DATEME010000061.1:0-2393 GCA_035275865.1 Candidatus Acidiferrales bacterium
CCATCCCCGGTTTCCAAGTGTGTGCGAGACGGAATCGCGGGTTGAAATCGTAGAGCTTGGCCGCGTTCACGTCGAGGATGTCCACGGAGCCGGCGTCATCCACGGCAACATCCAGCGTGTTTTCCGCGTTGCCCCGCCCTGCCACGCGAATTTCCCGGTAGCGCGTGCCCTCCGGCATGAAGACGAACACGGTCGCACGAACAGGATCGCTGACATAAATGGCGCCCCCGCGATCGACGGCAATCTCCTGCGGGTGCTTGAGGCGCGGGTCCTGAAACGCCAGCAAAGGCGTGCCACTGGGCTGGAACTTGTTAATGAAACCGCTGCCCGGATCAGCGATGTAGACGTTGCCGCGCATATCCGTGGCAATGCTCGTGGGCTGATCGAGCTGGCCGGGGCCGTTGCCCTTCGCGCCCCATTCGCTCATGAATTGCAACGGCGGCGTAGCATCCGGCTTCACGGACGCATCCGTGGGAGCAAAAGAGCAGCCGGAAAAAACAGGGAGCGCCGCAAGGGCAATCGACGAGAACGCGAAAGCACGTTTTGAACTCATCAGCGACCTCCCCGAGCGGCAATCTTCGTTCCATCGTCGTCCGGCTTAAGGTGGCGCACGATGGTCTCGTGCATTCGATAAGTCTGCGTCGAGCCGTCGCTTGGGTCCTGAAACGTCATCGTCACTACTTGCGCCACGGGCATGCGGACAATATTGATCGGAAGTTTTCCGCACACATTGCCGTCGATGAAGGCTGTTTCGTATTGCGACCTCTTTTTCGACCACGTGAAGACGCGCATGACGGTGAAGTCGCACGCCTGGCCTTCCGGGCCGTTTGTGCCGACGAGCAGATACTGCGGGACGTCGCGGCCGTTTGCATCGCGTGCAGCGTTCAGCGGAAACCAGGCGACGATTCGCATGTTGGATGCAGCAGCGTAATCGGGCAGCGGCTCCGGCACGTCGAGATCGATAAAGCGACCGAGCACCCAGCCGGAAACGCTGCTCTTGTCATCGAGCTCGGCGCGGACGAGCCACCAATCCTCCTTTTTGGGTCCATTCGCAGCGGGCGTCCCGTCGCCTGTATCGGACTCAGGCCCCGCGGCATTGGCGGAATTATTCAGGGGCAGCGCCACGGCCTCGCGCCGGAATAGCTCAACCGGGATGCCCTTTTTCAACTGACGAACGCGGGGCGCATCGCGGCCCGGCTCGATATGCAGATTGCTGATGACAGCCGTCTGACCCTTGGCTTCAGGCGTATCGCCGGCTGTCTTCGCGTTGAGGTCCTTTTCCTGTTGCCAGAGGTCGCCGGAGATCAAGTCGTCGTCATCGGCCCAGCCGACAAGACCGCTGGGCGTGCGGACCTGCACCTGATCGCCGAAACGCGCCTCAATTTGCAAGGGTTCGCCGTAATTGACGGTGCCGATGGGCGAGCGGATTTGCGCCGAAGAATTATAGAGAGTGAGCCCGCGCTTGCCCGCATAAGCCGTACCGAGAGGCGCCTTGGGATGGCGAAAGTGCAGATACACGGCGACGGAGATCACCAGAAAGATCACAAAACCCAAGGTCATCTTGCGGATCAAGCTGAACCTCTTCCCCGCCCGTAGTGTTTGAAAGCAGATTTTACACCCGGCGTTGTCCGGTTAAACGACGGGTCTGCAGAAAAAGCAATGCGTGTGCTTGATAAGTCCCGAAGGGGGCTTGTCTGCTACAATCCCGAGCATCGCTTGAGGGGAGGACTCGATGGAAGGCCTGGAAAAACTGAAACCGCTGGCACTCTTGCTGCTGCGCGCAGCCATGGGCGTGATCTTCATTTACCACGGATATCCAAAGCTGTTTGGGAACATACGGGGAACAATGGCCGGGTTCGAGCACATGGGGCTGCCGTCGTACTTTGGGGTGATTTCGGGCGTGCTGGAGTTTTTCGGAGGATGCCTGCTGATTGCGGGGCTCTTTGCGCGCATTGCGGGATTACTGCTTGCGGGCGAAATGGTCGTGGCGCTGTGGCGCGTGCACGGGATGTTTACGAATCCGATGGCCGTGCACAATTACGAATTCCCCATGATGATGGCTGCGAGCGCGTTTGCGATCGCGTGCATCGGTGCCGGAGCTTTCTCGCTGGATAGGGTGATTTATGGGGCACGAGGCGGCAAAGGATTCCGCAAGGCCAAAGACTGATAGGGCCGATCACGATGTCTGGCCCTGACTTGCTCATATTGCAAGTCGCTTCAATCTCTCGCCCCGGCGCGAGCCTGCCGCGCTGAAGACCGCGGCTCTACGCTTAAACCTACTGCAAACCCTCCGCGCAGGCTGCTAAACGGCTTGCGGTGTTTGGGGCGTTGGCGGCGTTTGGGCCGCGGCAGGCACCGGCAGCGGCGCCTGCGGCATCACGATCCAGGCGACA
>DATEME010000062.1:0-1165 GCA_035275865.1 Candidatus Acidiferrales bacterium
GGTATTCGTACGCAACGCCACCTCGAAGTCGAAGGGATCGATCACGTATAAAACGTCACCCTTGTGGACGAATTGATTGTCGGCGATCCTCACTTCCGTAATCTGCCCGGAAATTTGCGGCGCTATGCTCGCAACCTGGACCCGTATGCGCCCGTTGCGGGTCCATGGCGCCATCACGTAATGGTTCCAAGCAACAATGGAGATGAGCACCGCAACGAGTGCAAGGACCAAGGTCGCGAGCCGACTTGTCCAGGGGAGGACCACTCGCGCTACGAAACGGCGCTCAGACGCTTCGGGCTTCTTTGGCATCAATGGATGCTGATCGTGTTTTGCGCGAGTCTGGCGCGACACCACCTTTAACTTGGAGGGCTGCGCTCTAGCTTCATTCGCATGGGTCGTTGGGGGGTCCGCAGGGGCCGACCCCGGTTCCTCTCGTGTATTGAGCTCATGTTTGGTGTGGGTTTCCATGTCGGTCACCATTATTAGAAGGATAGGATCAGCAGTCCGAGGATCGTCACGTAGACACTCAGTTCCGCGATCGATGCGTGGCTGAACATGTCCGCAAACCTGATGAAGCGCAGGACCGGTCGGATGATTAGAACGATCACAAGAGCCGCAAGCGCGTAGGTGACGAACGGCGCGAGAAGGACACCGCCACCCACCAATTCACGAAAGGTATGGGTCATGAGCCTTCCTCCATGGGAGCATTGGCGGCTTGTGTAGACGCTGCTTCGATAACGGCGCCTGCGAGAAGGAGGGCCGCACTCGCTTCAATCGCGAGGTATTCGTCGCCCGAAGCCGCCTCGCGCAAGCTGCGGGCGCTTGCGCGGACGTGCTGCGTATCCCGATCGATCAGGGCTGTACGAGCTTCGGCGGCCAGATTTGCCAAGGGACCATCGGCTAGCTGGGTCAACTTGGCGTCGGAAAGGCGAATCGCTGCGGCTTGATCGAAGTACGAAAGTGCTTCCTCAATCGAGATGCGATGCTGCAGATCAGCGCCAGCGGCCGCAACGATCTGTCCGACGCGCACTGCGTCACGAAACATCGCCTCTTCGGGTGCGTATCGCCGATCGCTGCGGGACAGCACCAGACCAAGCTCATGGCGAGCCGATGCGACCAGCCAGCGCCGGCGGCTGTCTTGGGAGACAGGAGGAACGAGGAACTG
>DATEME010000063.1:0-7636 GCA_035275865.1 Candidatus Acidiferrales bacterium
CGCGATGAATGCCGCGCCGTAAACGCCTGCGAATCTGGAGAACGCAGGCATCTCAATATTGGAGTCGTTGCGCGCGACGAAGGTGTGGATGATCGCGTAGCGCGCGCGCGGCCAAATGCCCGGCAGGTTCGACACATCCGAACGCGGATCCTCACCATCCGCAGCCGCCACGCCGAATCGAATCGTTCGGCCGACCACCAGTCTTCCGTAGCCGGATGCAAACCTCACTGCCAGCGCGTCGCCTCCCTGGCCCCATTCCGGAGGCTCGTTGCGTGCTTGATTGGCCGCCGCGCCAAAGGCCGGCGCAAGCACGGAGTCGGGCTCGGTGAGAGAGCTTACGTAGAGATGAACGCGGGCGCGAAATGTGAGGCGCTCGGCGCCGACAAGCCGTCGCTGCGTTTTCGTCGCGTCCGCGCACGGTGCGCTACTGCCCTGGGAAGCGGTTCGGGCATCGACAGCAGTCGCTAGCATTTCGCTGCGAACGTCGGAGGCACGGTTCGGAGATTGAGCTGTAGTTGACAGAGCCGAAATCGATGAACCAAGTACAAATAGGAAGACAAGCGCAGCACCGCCTATAACCCCACAGAGCCATCGCAGAAAGTTTATGGCACTCCTCCAGTCTGCCGCACCGATCAGAGGTTAAGCGAATGGAGCAAACGACGGAAATACTCTGAATCTTGTACTTTGCAACGGAGGAGACGATCCGCAAAAACCGACGCACGTTCTAATGGAAAGACCTTAGTTTCGATTAGACAGTTCGATCACATCATGGTTGGAGGGATCGGGGGGTCTTTTGCCTCGCCGTACGAAGGGTTGCGGTCACGGTTTGGCGCCCCAGACGTCGGGATATTGTGCCTCTATGACAACGCCAACTCGGACGAATTCTCAAACAACTTCCGAAAAGCCGCCGCGTTCCGGCAGGCTGCGCCTGCGCAGGCTGCTTCAGCCCCACGTACTTTCACTGGCGATTGCCTCTGTGGCGGTTCTCGGCGAGACGATCACGGACATCCTGGATCCATGGCCGATCAAAATCGTGATCGACAATATCGTGCAATCGAAGAAGCCAGCGGGATGGATGGCGACGTTCGTCGCCCACACGTTCGGAGACGATAAGCTCGCAACGCTGAATTTCGCGATCGCGGCCGTTCTCGCAATCTCTGTGGTGGGAGCATTGAGCTCTTACGTGGAAAAATACATGACCACCACCACGGGACAATGGGTAGCGCATGACTTGAGGCGCACTCTCTACACGCACATCCAGCGGCTGTCGCTCGCCCAGTACGACAGCACGCGAACCGCCGATCTGGTGAGTCGAGTAACGAGCGACGTCGATGCGATACAGACGTTTGTGAATTCCGCACTCCTCGGATCGATTGTGAGCGTACTGACACTCGTCGGCATGGCCGGGGTGATGTTCTATATCAACTGGAAATTTACGCTGATCGCGCTCTCGATTGTCCCGGCGCTCTTCGTGACCGTCTATTACCTCACACGCCGCATCAAGAAAGCGTCGCGGGACGTGAGAAAGACCGAATCCGAGCTGATGACGGTGGCCGAGGAAGCGCTCAGCTCCGCGCGCGTGGTCAAGGCATTTTCACGGGAAGACCACGAGATCCGCCGCTTTGAAGCCGAGAGCCTGGAGAACGTGGAAACTTCGCTCAAGGCACGCGGCTTGAAAGCGAAACTTTCACCACTTGTGGAGATTTTGACGGCGGTCGGCACCTGCCTGGTCCTAGGGTACGGCACTCGACTGGCGCTGAAAGGCACGATCAGCGCCGGAGTCCTGATCGTTTTTCTGCTTTATCTCAGCCGGATGTATAAGCCGATGCGCGATCTTTCGAAAATGACGGACAGCGTATCCAAGGCGAGCGTCGGCTACGAAAGGATTCAGGAGATTTTGGAGGTACCCAGCGGCTTGCGCGACCTCCCGCAAGCCAAGCGAGCACCGCGCTTCAAGGGACACATCGAATTCGAAAACGTCGGCTTCAGCTATGACGGCCAAAATCCGGTTTTGACCGACGTCTCTTTCAAGGTCGAACCGGGACAAGTGGCCGCTTTGGTGGGCCCTTCCGGCACGGGAAAGACTACGATTGTCAGCCTCATATCGCGCTTCTACGATCCATCGTCGGGACGAGTAAAAATCGACGGACAAGATATTCGCCGCTATAGGCTGAAATCGCTCCGCGAGCAGATGAGCTTCGTCCTTCAGGAAACGCTGCTCTTTCACACGACCATTTGGGAAAACATCGCTTATGGCAAGCCGGACGCAAAGCCCGAGCAGATCGTGCGCGCCTCGCAGCTCGCCAACGCCGAGGAATTCATCAAGAAATTGCCGGAGGGATACGACACGCTTGTAGGCGAGCGCGGAATGTCACTCTCCGGCGGCCAACGCCAGCGCATCGCCATCGCGCGGGCGATCGTTCGCGACACACCGATCCTCATTCTTGACGAACCGACCTCCGGACTCGATGCTTCGTCCGAACAAATCGTGCTCGAGGCCTTAAGGCGGCTAATGAAAGATAGAACCTGCGTCGTGATCGCCCACGATTTGGAGTCGATCCGCCACTCCGACGTGATTTTTGTGGTTCAGGACTCCGCGATCATCGAACGGGGAACTCACGACCAGTTGTTGGCTTTGGGCGGCGAATATGCGGGGCTCTATAACACGCAATCGCCAGAGACGCGCGAAACCGTTTCGAGGAGGTAATCAAGCGATGAAGCTCATTGTCGAACCCGATCAAGCTGCCGCACCTCTTCTTTCCGCGATTAAAAGCGCCAGACAGAGCCTCGAAATCACAATTTTCCGGATGGATCGCAGAGATATCGAGGACGCGCTGGTGGCCGCTGCCGCCAGAGGCGTGAGAGTCACGGCCCTAGTCGCCTATTCCAATCGTGGCGGCGAACGCCTGTTGCGCAACCTTGAGATGCGCCTCTTGCAGGCGGGCGTCATCGTCGCACGAACGCGCGATGACCTGGTGAAGTACCACGACAAATTCATGATCGTCGACCGAAAAACTCTTCACGTGCTTTCGTTCAACTTCACTCACCTTGACATTACACATAGCCGCGCTTTTGGCATCTCAACCCGGAATACCGCGCTGGTTCAAGAAGCGGCGAAGCTCTTCGAAGCCGATTGCACCCGCTCGAACTACAGTTCCAGCCTTTCTTCATTCATCGTGAGTCCCACCAACGCGCGAAAGGAGCTGAGCACTTTCCTCCGCCGCGCGCGAAAACAATTGCTTATCTACGATCCTGAAATATCGGACAAAGAGATGACGAAAATCCTCAAAGAGCGCGCCAGGGCAGGCGTCGAAATTCGGATTATCGGCCGCGCCTCGAGGGACGAGGACCTGCCGTGCGCCGAACTGAGCGGATTGCGCCTGCACACCCGGACGATCGTTCGAGACCATCACCAGGCCTTCCTGGGCAGTCAAAGTCTGCGAGCCATGGAGCTCGATAAGCGCCGCGAGGTCGGCGTGATTATCCGCGATCCCAAAATCGTTAAGTCGCTTGGGGATACGTTTGAGAAGGACTGGGCACAGACGGAAGCTGTCGACGGCAGGATCAAAACGGAGCCTGCGAAAAGAAAAAACGGCGTCGACGCGGATCGTATCAATGAGGTGTTACTGAAAGAGCTACACCCCGTGGCGCTTACAGTCAAGAGAGCCGTTAAAAAAGTTGTCGCGAAGGCAGGCGACGAAGCGATCCAGGATGAAGACGTAAAACGCACGGTGAAAAAGATCCTGAAAAAGGCGGTAAAACAAGCCGTGAAAGACGTAACGCAGGGAGCGGCCTGTGCGTAAGACGAAAGACAATAGGGCCGTACGCGCACTGTCGCGGCAAGCATGCGCGCTTCTCGCTGCCGTTAGTCTGAATATTCCTGCCGCCTGGAGTCTGGCCACGCAGCCGGCGGCACGAGCCGGAAGTCAATCGAACCACATGCAAACCGCGCGGGACCAGGGCTTTCAGGAATTTTCTCAGAACGTGGATCGCTACCAGCAGCTCCGCAAGCAGGTCGAGAAGAGGCTGCCGTCGCTCAAGTCAACAGACAATCCCGAAGCGATCGAAGCGCATGAGCACGCTCTGGCGGCCAAGATCGTCGAGGCGAGAAAGAGTGCGAAAGTTGGCGATATTTTTACAGAAAAAGGGAGCGCTGCGTTCCGCAAAGTAATCCAGGCTGCGTTCAGCGGCCCGAAGGGAGGCGAGCTCTACAAAACGATTTTTCAGGGCGAGCCGCTGGACCTCTCGCTGCGCGTCAACCAAATGTATCCGGCATCCCTGCCCGCGACCACGGTGCCACCCACGCTCCTTCTGGTGCTGCCGAAGCTGCCACAGGGCATCGAGTATCGAGTCATAGGCCGGGATTTTGCATTGGAAGACGTCAAGGCAAGGTTGCTGATCGACTTCATACGAGGAGTTTTTCCACTCTAGCGGACAAACGCTATGCGCCGCATCTGGTACCTATGGGTTTTGTGTTTATGCGTGTGGTCCGCAGCACCAGCGGCGCAAAAGACAATTCTGCCTCTTGAGCCCGGTTCGGTGCGCTTCGTTGTGATCGGCGACATGGGAACGGGAGCGGCGCCGCAATATGACATTGCCGCGCGCATGGCGGAATTGCACAAGAGCTTCCCTTTCGATTTCGTGATCATGGTGGGCGACAACATCTATGGCGGCAAATCCCCGCATGACTTCGCGAAGAAATTTGACGATCCCTACAAGCCGCTTCTTGACGACGGCGTAAAGTTCTACGCCAGCCTGGGCAATCATGACGTTCCGGCAGAGGAATTCTACAAACCGTTCAATATGAACGGCCATCGATACTATGCCTTCGATAAAGGGAACGTGCGGTTTTACGCGCTGGACAGCAACTATATGGACCCCGACCAGCTAAAGTGGCTGGGAAACGATCTGAGAGATTCGAACGCAACCTGGAAGATTCCGTTTTTTCATCATCCTCTCTATTCGTCCGGCGCCACTCATGGATCATCGGTCGAACTCAGGCACTTGCTGGAGCCCGTGTTTGTGGAAACGGGAGTGCGGGTGGTCTTTTCAGGACACGATCACATCTATGAGCGAATGAAGCCTCAGCAAGGGATCTATTACTTCGTCGAAGGGTCGGCAGGACAGCTGCGGGCGGGAGATTTGCGGCCGGCACCTTTTGAAGCGACCGGCTTCGACAAGGACCGTACCTTCATGGCCGTCGAGATTGCAGGCGATGATATGTTTTTCGAAACAATCTCACGATCCGGAGAAATGGTCGATTCGGGTCAGATTCATTTGAAAGATTGACGGAGAGTTTGCTTCGCGGACGTGTACGCGTCGTGATTTTTTCCACGTGCTTATTGAGACAGTCTAAGGGCGCATCAACCGTGCGCCCTTACCGGGCGGCTGTGCGACACGCCGCTAGCTGCGCTGGAGGCGGACGATGCGGTCGGAGACGGGCGGCAGGTCCGGGAAGTCGGTGTAGGGTTGGGATTGATACCAGTAGGCGACGGAGTAGAAATTGTCGGCGCGGTCGTTGGCCGTGCCGTGTTCGATGCTGTGCTTCAGGTAGCGCGTGAAGGTGATCGGATTATCCGAGTGCCAGCGGTAGAGACAGTAACGGCCGCCGGTGCGTTCGGCGTCGACAATAAGAGGCGCGCCGTTGTGGCGAAATGAGAATGGGACGGCGCCCTCGACGCCGCCGAAATCCCATGCACCGTTGAAATAATCCTCGGTGCCGGTGCCGTTGATGGCGGGCTTGGATTCGTCATCGACGAAAATCATGTCGTCGCCTTCGCCCATCCAGCCGTCGGAATTCTGCAGGACGCCGAGGGTAACTCCCATCAGGTGACCTTTGCCGCGTGTCTCGACAAAGACGTAATTGTTCTCTCCCTGCAAATTTTGGCCTGCGAAGGATTTCATTGCGACGTTGGGCTCTTTCTGTCGGTATTGCGCGTGGAAATACATAGCGTCATCGGGCAGCGAAGGAACCAGCTGGTAATCGATATTTGAGTAGAACGCGCCGATCTGCCCGGAGCTCTCGTTCGTGACAGTGATGCGAGCGGAGCGGCGGAACGGCATAGCAAAGTAGCTGTTCAGAGCGCGAATCGGCGAGCAGCTCAGAAATTCGGATTCGTAGTTGAAGAATTGGGCGAGGTTCAAGCCGAAGAAATCGCCGATCGGCGTCTCGACGCTCGGTTTCGAGTTCCCTTCCCAGTACATCCGCAGGACGATCTGTTTGAGCAAATCGCGATTGCCGCTGCCGATCGTGAACCAGACGTGCGTGATCACGCCGGGACCGTCTGAGGAAAAGACTTCCTGCGTTGCGCCTGCCGGAATCTGATAGCGGTCTGCGTTGCCGCCTGTGCGGTCGTAGCTGGATTGCTTCAGCGATTTGTAATTTTGGGCGCACGCATATTGCGGGAGCACGGCGGCACCTTGTGGCTGTGCTGATTGCGCCGCGAGCGGGCTGCCCGCGATCGCTCCTAGTCCTGCGACACCTGCGAGACGCTGAATGAAGCCGCGGCGTGGCGAAACGATACGATTTGGCATAGCGAGAACTCCCTCCGGCCCTGGAGATAGCGATGACGGGCGCATGGTAACACATTGAAATCGGCTGCAGGTCGCGACAAGAGGGTGCGAGGTAGTCCAGTCTTCCCAAGCAGAAAATAAAGTCAACGCTGCAGTCGCGGGCTGACGTTCCTTGAATAGGATGGGTGTATGAGGAAGGCTGCCTTCTCCCGGTGGCTCGCCGGAGCGTTTCTGTTCGCTTTTGTGTTCGCGCCATTCTTCGCGACGGCAGACAACATCCCGGTTCGCTTCACGGAAGGATTATCGCGAGGATTCCTCGGTGAGCGACTTGAATGGCCACAGGATCGCGCACGGCGACGATCAGCAGGTGCTGCACGGAAGCGAGATCCACAATCACCTGTCCATTCAATTTAAGGATGGATCGGTATACGACGAAACAACCGTGTTCTCGCAAGAGAAAGCGTTTCGATTGATCAGCGATCATCTGATCGAAAAGGGCCCGTCATTCAAAACTCCGATGGATGCGCTGATCGAGGCTTCGAGCGGACAGCTTACGATCCGCTACACCGATGGGCACGGCAAAGAAAAGACGCTGAGCAAGAAGATGAAATTGCCGCCGGACGTCGCCAATGGGATGCTTTTCGTGCTCGTGAAGGACATCGATCCCAAGTCGCCGAAGACATGGGTTTCGTATTTGGCGCTCGGGCCGCATCCCAGACTGGTGAAGCTTGTCTTTACTCCGAAGGGAAAAAGTCCGTTTGCGACGGGCAGTGTGAGGCGGGATGCGATGCACTACACCATGCATGTCGATATTGGAGGCGTCGCTGGAGTCGTGGCGCCGCTGGTCGGCAAGCAGCCGCACGATACGGATGTGTGGGTGATCGGCGGCGACGCGCCGACGTATGCGGCTTCCGAGGGACCGTTGTATGGGGAAGGGCCGGTGTGGAAGATTACGCTGGTGAGCCCGGAGGAGGCTTTGGATGAGGAGCCGGGACGTAAATAGGCTGCGCGGCGAAAATCAATTTTCTGTGGGGGTCTGCAGGGCTTGGTCGACGACGATGGTGTCTAGCGGGAGTTTGCGGGAATCGAGGTGGAGGCCTTCGGCGTCGAGGGCGTCAAAGAG
>DATEME010000064.1:0-1182 GCA_035275865.1 Candidatus Acidiferrales bacterium
GTGCCGATGGACGATGCGGATCGTATGTCTCCATTGGGTGCGGTCAAGCCGCTCTGTGGATAACGTCCAAAAAATTTTGTGGGTTTGCTGCGCTGCGGGATTCGAGGCGGCTTTTGACCGCAGCGGGTCAGCGGGTGGCCGAGACGCTGAGCGAGCGCGGTGAGCTGAGCGGCGACGAGGTCGACGCGCTGCTCGCGCGCCCCAGTCGGTCGCCGCCGCGCCGCCGAGCAGCGTGATGAAGTCGCGACGGTTCATTCGATCACCTCGTCGGCGAGCCCGATCAGCTTGTCGGGAATTTGGAGGCCGAGCGCCTTAGCGGTCTTGAGGTTGATGACAAATTGGAACCTGGTTGGCAGTAGCACAGGCAGGTCGGCCGGTTTGTCGCCACTGAGGACGCGGCCCGTGTAGATGCCGGCTTGGCGCAAAGTCTCCACACGATCATCTGAGTAGCTCATCAGGCCGCCAGCTACGACATAGGGGCGACTGGAGTAACACACCGGTAGTCGATAGCGCGCTGCAAGGGCGGCGAGTTGATCTCTTCGCCTGTTAAAAAACACATCGGTATCGACCAGGAGGGCTTCAGCACGCCGTTGAGCCATTGTCTCGAAGGTTTCGTCTAACTCTTCCTTCGTGCTGGCACGCACGACCATAAGGTCTTGCCCCATCGCGCGTGCTGCAGCCTGCACGTCCATGGTATCCAGCTCACTGCCGAGGTTGTTCGGGTTCGTAAGGAAGGCGATCATTGCGGCTTGGGGCACGACTTTGCGCAGCAGGTCGAGCCGCTTTGGGACCAGCGTGCCAGTATTCATGCTGACGCCAGTGACATTGCCACCCGGCCGGGCAAGACTCGCAACGATCCCCAATTTGACGGGGTCGCCGCTACCGTCCGCGAACACAATCGGCAAGGTTGAGGTCGCCGCCTTGGCCGCGTTGACCGCTTTCCAACTTGCATTGACAAAGATCGCCGCCGCCGACTCGCGCATCAACTCGGTAATCGCCTCCGACAGCTGCTCAGGTTGCTCGACACCGTGGATTCGGATTACGACGTTGCGGCCGTCGACGTAACCGCGATTGTTGAGGCCGCTGCGAAATGCGACCAGTGAATCCGGCCTCGGCTGTCCACCGCCGTCGAGCCACGCGATTAAGGGTATCTTCTGGGCCCGCGCCGTGGACAGCCACGCC
>DATEME010000065.1:0-2577 GCA_035275865.1 Candidatus Acidiferrales bacterium
CCGACAATGTGCTCGAGCCGGGCATCCTTGGCAGCGACCGCAAAAGCGACCGCGCCTTGAATCATGTACGGATCATACGGCGGACAGTAATATGCCCGCTGGACGTCCTTCAGCGCATCGGCGACGCGCTCGGCATCCATCAAGTCGGTGACCGCGATCTCGGCTCCCTGCGCTTTCAGTAGCGCGCTGCGACCATCTTCTTGGTGCACCAGGGCACGGACGGGATAGCTGGCCTTCAGCAGCTCCGTAACAACGACGCTCCCGGTCTTTCCAGTCGCGCCCGTCACGATAATTCTTGGCTTGATCATGTTCGTCTCCTTTTTCAGGATCTGAACTATGCCTGCTTCCAGTGTGCGACTATCCGCGATAATGTCGACGGGGCATGAAGCAGAACTTCACAGTCGGGCACGGGCTTCTTGGAAATGCTCGCGGGCCCGTTCGCCACGGTCGCGGCGCGGCTCAAGCACGCCGAAAGCGGAAGGCCGAATGCAAGGGGTGCTCAATGTCGCCTATTGATGCTGTGGACGGGTGCGCCGGGAGACCGGCGGAAGGTAGACGGTGCGAGTCCGTCACGGTGAAGGCGTAGCGAGCTACACCGGCCCCGAGTCATGCGCGTGTGGTCGTGAGGCCGCAAGCGAAGCGTTGACAGGGGAGTGCGTAGGCCAGGTATTGAGCGGCGTAAGACAAGTTCGGGGCGCTGATGTTTTCCGTCCGACAGAAGGCGAGATGGTCAGTGTCGTCATCGCAAGACACGAGCCGGCCCCGCGTCGTCGCAGACCCTGGCATGTGCAGAAGCCTTCTGCCCGGGAACCGGGAGATCTCCATCGCTGTCCCCACCAGTCGTGGCCGGGACCGCGTCGGGAAGGCCGGAGGCCGTAGCCGACGATGAGCGCGAAGGAGGAGTCGGACCTGCCCGAAGTAGCAGAGAAGCGAGCGAACAAAGCGGCCTTGACTGCGGCGGAGCTTGTGGAGCGAAGGGGCGGGGCCAAGGAGAATGCGGAACTGCAAAGCACGGTCCGGACGCAGAGCCGGGAAGCCGTGTCACAGGCGCAGGCCCGCATACGAGAAGCCGTCAACAGGAACAGACAGGACAAGCTGACGGCGCTCTTGCATCACCTCACCATCGATGTTCTGCGAGCAAGCTTCCTTGGTTTGAAGAAGTCTGCCGCGCCGGGCGTCGACGAGATGACCTGGACCGAATACGCGGAAGGGCTCGAGGAGAACCTCTCGGACCTCCACTCTCGCGTCCAAACGGGAGCGTATCGAGCGCTACCATCGCGCCGAACTTATATTCCAAAGGCAGATGGCAGACAGCGGCCGCTCGGCATCGCTGCACTGGAAGATAAGATCGTCCAGGCGGCGGTGGTTGCGATCTTGACGCCAATCTACGAGGCGGAGTTCCTGGGGTTCAGCTACGGGTTCCGACCGAAGCGCAGTCAGCATCAAGCGCTGGATGCACTCGCGTTCGGGATCGGTAGGCGGCGCATCAACTGGGTGCTTGATTGTGACGTCCAGTCCTTTTTCGACAAGGTCAGCCAATCCTGGCTGAACCGGTTCATCGAACATCGGATTGGCGATCGACGAATCATCCGGTTGATCGCCAAGTGGCTGACAGCAGGTGTACTCGAAGGCGGGCACTTGATCGTGACGGAGGAGGGGACGCCACAGGGTGCGGTCATCAGCCCGCTCTTGGCCAACATCTATCTCCACTACGTCTACGATTTATGGGCCCACCAGTGGCGGCAGCGATGCGCCACGGGCGACGTTATTGTCGTGCGCTACGCGGACGACACCATCGTCGGCTTTGAGCATCAGCACGAGGCAGAGCGGTTCCTTGCCGATCTCAAGGCGAGGCTCGCACGCTTCGGGCTCACCCTTCATCCCGACAAGACGCGGCTCATCGAGTTTGGCCGATCCGCAATTGCGAATCGACATGCTCGGGGTCTCGGCAAGCCGGAGTCGTTCGAGTTCCTCGGGTTCACGCATTTTTGCGCGACCCGTCGAAGCGGCTCGGGCTTCGTGCTCGGGAGGAAACCGGTGGCCAAGCGAATGCGTGCCAAGCTTCGAGAGATCAAGGAGCAGCTAATGGCCATACGGCACGAAGGGACCGAAAGGCAGGGCCGCTGGCTCTGCCAGGTTCTGCGCGGCTGGATGGCCTATTATGCTGTGCCGATGAGCGGCTCAGCGATCTCGGCATTCCGGCATCACATGATCGAACGTTGGCACGGCGCTCTGATGCGTCGAAGTGGAAGACGTCGCCTAACGTGGATGAGAATGAAGAAGATCGCTGACCGGTACTTGCCATTCCCGCGCATCCTACACCCGTGGCCCGAAAAGCGGTTCCTCGTCACCATCCAAGGTGGGAGCCCGGTGCGTTAGCAGCGCCCGCCGGGATCTGTGCGGGGGGCGGAGAGAAATCTCCGTCCCTACCGCGACCTCCTCCACCGGCACGGAAGTGCCATGGATGTGGGTGCTGTTGAGGCCCCCACGATTCGGAGGAGCCAAACATGCAAGCGGTCAGGACGATCGGTCTCGATATCGCTAAGTCGGTTTTTCAAATCCACGGAGTTGACGCGG
>DATEME010000066.1:0-2800 GCA_035275865.1 Candidatus Acidiferrales bacterium
CCGTTGGTTGGGCCGGGCGCCCAAGACCAACTGCAGCATCAGCCCGGCGATGATGGCCAGGTAAAGTTGCGTGGTCGCTCCGAGCGCGCTTTGTGCCAGCCAGTGCCGGCAGCCCAGCAGGCACTTGAGCCAGCGAAAGAAACATTCGATCTGCCAGCGTCGCCGGTAGAGCACTTGCAACTCGCGCGCGCTCATCGCCTCGGGCGTGAAGTTGGTCACCAGCCGCATCACCGTCCCGCTGTCTTTGCGTAGCGTGAGCACGCGCAGGCGTTCGGTGCGGTAGCGCGCGCGCCCCCCCAGCCGCACCCACGCGTCGGACCCCACGCCCGCCGCGCGCGCCTCGGCCGAGACCGGGATTTCTTCTTCCACCTGCGCCACCGCTTCGTCGCGCAAGCGCAGCACAAAGTGGCAGCCTTTGTCCTGCAGGCGCGCGAACATTTTGTAGTCTTCGGCGAAGTAGCGGTCGCCCACGTAGGTGGCCCCGGGCTGGAGTTGTTGGCGCCAGGCTTTGCGTTCGCACACCCGTCCGGGCGTGACGGCCACTTGCACCGGTTTGTCTTCCAGCAGGTGAAAGGACACGTGCAGGCGCACGGCGCGGTTGGGACACCCCGCTTTGCCGCCGCCGTATTGCGCCCAGCTCATGCGGGCCAAGGCCGGGAAAATAGAACTGTCGCGCGCCAGCCACAGCGGCCAGTCCTGGTGCGGATCGGGCCGCGGCGGGCCCGGCACTTCGGCGCTCAAACTCTCGATCAATTTTTCCAGCAGGTGCGGCTCCAGCAGATGTTGGGCTTCGGAGAACGCCCCGGTGCTGGTGGGCCGCGAACAGACTTCCTGTTGCACGCGCTGCAGCCGGCTGGCCGCGCAAATGGCGTTGAGAGTTTTGACCGTCGGATTGACCAGCGCGAAGAGGAACAGACTCAGATAATCGAGCTGCTCGAGCTTGCGTTTGGGATCCCTCCAGGAGCGATGGTGCGGCGGCGAGGCTTGCAGCAGGTCTTTGAGGCGGACCCGAAAATCGTCGAGCAACTTCCATTGGCGGAAGTCTTTCTCGGTCAGTTTGGGCGCCGGTCGGGCCACGCGGCCAGTCAATCATGAGCAGAACGGTACGTACAGTGAAAGTGGTACATGGTTTCGATGAACTTCGTTCATTCCTCCCCATTCAATTAGCGTGCCGAACGGGATTAGCTGGAAAGCCTGCGCTACGCGTGGCGCAGACATTCCTGTCTGCGGGTTCGGGGGACTTTCCAGTCCCCCGTTCCACGGGACCACTACCCCCTTTTTATCACGCCCGATCTCCCGCGACTTTACGAGTCTGCGATTGACGTTCCGCGCAGAAAGCGATACCGGAATACCCTATGGGATTGAGGCTCGGAATCCTCGTCGCTTCACTCGCGGCCAATGCCGTGCTTGGATTCCTGATTTTTCGTCCGGCTTCTTCCCCGCCCCTGGCTCCGGCGATCGAATCGGCCCGCCCATCGGCACCCGATCGGCTGGTCGCCCGATCTCGCCCGAAGGAAGCGACCTCTCCCGCTGCGACGGCAGACGGGGCCACACCATTGCCAGCCCCTGCCTTCGATTGGTCGCAACTCGAATCGCAGGACTACAAGGAATACATCGCGCGCCTTCGGGCCTTCGGTGTGCCCGACCGAGTGATTAGCGAAATCATCATCGCAGATGTGAACAAGCTTTATCGCCCAAAACTGGCCGCTCTGCGCCCACCTCCGCAAACGCGGACAAATTTCTGGGAACAGTCCGGCGGCGTCAATTCGCCACGCCAGCCGAAAGAACAACGCGAGCAATCGCGCCTCGTGCAAAGGGAAAAGCAGGACCTAATCAAGGAACTCCTTGGCAAGGACGTTTACCAGCGAATGGCGGCGGACGCCGGACAGCCAGACTCGTTCGAGCGATTGTATGGTTCCGCCGTGTTGCCCGAGCAGCGCGACAAAGTCAGCGAAATCCAGGAACGCTACCAGCGGATGAAATCGGACATCTACGAGGAGAACGAGTACAACGTCGACGAGGTGGCTCGGGAACAAATCAGGACAATCCAACGCAAACTGCGCGAGGAACTCGCCACCGTGCTGAGCTCCGAACAAATCGAGAATTACGAACTCCGCACTTCCGACGTCGCCAGCAACATGCGTTACGAGCTGCGCTCGTTCGAGCCGAACGAAGAAGAATTTCGCGCCATCTTCAAATACAAACAGGCGAAGGAAGAACTGGATGCGCTTCGAAATGCTGACTACACCGGCGGCCGCCCTTCCTCAGAGGACGCAAAGCTCCGACGAGAAAAGCAGAAAGAGATGGACGAAGCGCTCTCGCAAGCCCTGAATCCGGATCGGACCAAGGAATTCAAGCTCGGCGAGAATTACGAATACCGGAACCTCCTCGAATCTGGCGTCGACAAAGACTCCGTTTTCAAGCTGGCCGATATGCAAGGGGACGTCCAAGCAGCGGCGGCCAAATTGCGCCAAGACAAGGCGCTGTCAGACGAACAGCGGAAGGCCGCCCTTGCCGCCATCCGAGCCGAGACCGAGAAGTCGATGGTCGACCTGCTCGGCGAACGCCGTGCCCGCGGCTATCTCGGCAACGGAGGTTACTGGTTGCGCAACATCGCCCCGAAGCCGTAGCCGCACCTGACTATGAACCGCGTCGTCTTGCTCATCATTCTCTCGCTCGGCGCAAATGCCGTGCTGGCGGGTTGGTGGTTCAAGGAGCGCGGGCGTGCTCCGTCCGAAGCGATCGTCACGGCAGCGAGGGTACCGGAGGACAGACGATCCGAATCAACGCATTCGTCGCG
>DATEME010000067.1:0-5894 GCA_035275865.1 Candidatus Acidiferrales bacterium
AGCGTGCCGGAGCAAATATGTCCGCGCCGATGGACTTGAGTGCTCGCCTTACTACGCGCGAACGCGAAATCGTGCAGTTGGTTTCCGAGGGGAAAAGCACGAAAGAAGTCGCTTCGTTGCTTGGCATCAGCGTGAAAACGGCCGAAACTCACCGCGCGAATATCATACGCAAACTGCAGGTTCACTCCGTCACGGATCTCGTACGTTACGCGGTCCGAAACGAAATCGTGCAGGCTTAGCCGAAATTCTTCGCCGCTCCTCCTACTCCGATTGCTCATGCTCGCGGCGAAGTCCTAGGGGCAGGTCTCAGACCTGCCCCTATTCTTTTTTGGGAAATGTGCAGGGGCGCTAGCGACTCTGAATGGCTTTTAAGATGTCGCTGTAAGTGACGAAGGCTATTACTGCCAGCAGGAAAATTAGGCCCACCTGAACGAACCGCTCTTTAAACGCAAGGCTCAGGTCGCGCCGCATTCCGCTTTCGATCAGCAGCAAGAGGACGTGACCGCCGTCGAGAATTGGAATCGGGAGCAGATTCAGCAGCCCCAGATTGAGGCTTATGACAGCCGTAAGCTCCAATAGCGTAGTCGGTCCCCGTTTCGCAGCTTGGCCCGAGACGCGCACGATGCCGACCGGTCCGGCAAGATCGCGCACGGAAACTTTTCCCGCAAAGAGTCCCGTCAAGACCTCGACAATCTCTTGCCCGGTACGTTGCGTCGCGCTGCCGGCATCGCTCACGGATTCCAACATGCCCTGATGTTCGTAGGCTTGCTGGACCCGAGGAACAACGCCAATTTGCCAGACCAACTGCCCGCTCGGGGCGTCGATGCCCTTGGTCGGCGTAATGATCAGCGAAACCTGCTTTGAACCACGCTGCACCAGGAAATGCACCGGTTGCCCGTTTGAGTTTCGAACGGCGTCTACAAGCTGGCCCCATGCGACCACAGGCTTGTTGTTCATTTGGATTACCTGATCGCCCGATTCGAGACCTGCCTTTTCCGCCGGAAACCCCGGTTCGACCTCGTCGATTACGGATGCCTGCGTTGGGTAGCCGACTACAGAGTCTGCCGATGCCTCGTCGGTTGGCATTTTCAATTGAAGGGAGTCCTGGCGGCCATCACGCAAGACAACGAGGGAAACGTCGCCGCCCGGTTTTACCTTGTCGAGCGCTGTCTCGACACTCTCCCATTTCGGCGTATTTGTGCCATTCACTTGGAGGATGCGGTCACCAGGCTGGACGCCGTTGGAGCCGGTCGATTGTGGAATGGCCGCAACCACTGAGGGCAGCCTCAATGACGCGTCCGTAGGCATGCCCACGATGGCATAGATTCCCCAGAAGATCACGAAGGTCGTGACGACGTTCATGAACGGGCCGGCGACAGCGATGATGAATCGCTGCCAGCGCGGCCTCGACAGAAATTCGTAGGGCGCGCCCGACCGCTCTTCGGCAGGATTATCTCCCGCCATTTTGACGTAGCCGCCCAGTGGCAGCCAACTAACGCGATAATCCGTATCGCCGCGCTTCCAGCCCCAGATGCGCGATCCGAAGCCGATCGAGAAGACATCCACGCGAACCCCGCACAGCTTAGCTGCGATGAAGTGTCCCCACTCGTGGATCAGAACCAGGACCCCCAGGACTACCGCGCCGGCAATAATTTCCCGCAGAACGTTGGTTAAATGCGTCATGATCCCCCAAATTGATTCTAGTGCAAGTCGCCACCCAAGAGAAATGTAACCCGATGGGAGCGATTCGGAAAGCAAACGAGCCGGCGAGCCCGACTCTACTATTTCTAGGATGCCTTTCGGCGTCCTGCCGCTGCATCGCCGGCCAGCCGCCGCGCCTCGGCATCCGCAGCTAGTACATCTTCGATGCTACCCAAAGGCGTACGGGGCATACGTTCCAGTACGTGCTCCACGACCCTGGCAATTCCGAGGAAATCCAGCCGGTTCTCTAAGAATGCCGCCACAGCCACTTCATCCGCCGCATTCAACGCGCACGGCAAAGGACCGCCTATCCGCGCCGCCTCCCGGGCGAGTGATAGGCACGGAAATTTCTTCTCCGAGACCTCTTCAAAATCGAGCTTTCGAAGTGCGCCCCAATCGAGCGCGCACGCCTTGGACGCGACCCGCTCAGGATACGTAAGCGCATACTGTATGGGCATCCGCATGTCTGTCGGTCCGAGTTGCGCAAGGATCGATCCATCCACATACTCGACCATGGAGTGAATCGTAGATTGCGGGTGTATTACGACCTGCACCCGTTCGAGTTCCACGCCAAAAAGCCAGTGCGCCTCGATGACCTCAAAGCCCTTATTCATCATCGTGGCCGAGTCGATCGTGATGCGCCGGCCCATTTTCCAGTTGGGATGCGCAAGCGCCTGCTTGGGCGTGACCTTTGCGAGCTGCGCGAGCGGCGTTTCGCGAAAGGGCCCGCCTGAAGCCGTTAGCACCAGCCGCTTAACTTCTCTGTGCTCACCTGCCCGCAGACACTGATGGATCGCATTGTGCTCACTATCCACCGGCAGCAACGCCACGCCGCGCCGCGCGACCGCCGCCATTACCACCTCGCCCGCCGCAACGAGTACTTCCTTATTCGCCAGCGCGATGTCCTTTCCGCATTCGATCGCCTTATACGTGGCAGGCAGTCCCACAACGCCGACGGTAGCCGAAAGCACCATTTCCGCGCGCGGGTGCGTTGCGACGAGCTCAATTCCCTCGGCGCCAAACAAAATCTCCGGCGATAGCCCATCTTTTTCAGCGCTGTGTGCTTCCAGTGCGGCACAAACTTGGCGCGCCACATCCTCCGTCGAAACGGAAACGACAGCCGGCCGGTGGCGTCGAATCTGCTCGACGACAAGCCCTACGTTCGAGCCCGCTGCCAGGGCGACAATTTCAAAACGTCCGGGCAACGACGCAACCACGTCGAGGCATTGCCTGCCAATCGAACCCGTCGAACCCAAAATGGAAATTCTTCTCATGGGCAAGTAATTCTATGCGCGCGAGGCGGGCTCTGGCTAGCGCACAATTCGCTTCGCGCTACCAGTCAAACTAGGGCGGACACGCGTGAGCATCTCGCTCACGGCGCGACGAGCCTTTCGCCGAGCCACTGGAACAATATCCACACCACTGGCGCGGCGAGAATCAGGCTGTCGATTCTATCGAGCATTCCGCCATGTCCCGGCAGCAATCCGCTCGAATCCTTCACCGAAGCGCCGCGCTTATAGGATGACTCGAGCAAGTCGCCCATCTGCCCCGCAATATTGGCGAGCGCCGCGATCAGCAACATGATTGCGACATCCGCGTGCATCCAAGCCGCGAATCCGTAGCCTACCGCCAGCGAAGCGACCACGTTTCCGGCTGCGCCTTCCCATGTCTTTTTGGGGCTCAACGCCGGCGCCATTTTGACTCGGCCGATGCTCCGACCCACAAAATAGGCGACGATATCGCCGGCCCAGACCAGGCAAAGCGCGAAAAGGACAAGCTGCCGCCCGCGAACTTCGATTTCATCCAGTCGCACCAGATAGCTGAAGGGCAGCGCAATAAACAGCAATCCCGCCGAGCTCACGCTGATCGCCGGAAGCGCGTCATGCAAAGGCCGCTTCATCGCGAGAATAATTCCCGCCGCACCTAACAGAAACGCGAGAAACACAATATCAAGCGAGAAAACACCCCCTGCGAACCTGCGCACCAGCATGTTGCCGCCGGCAAACGTGTGCGTCTCAGTCTGCCCCGCAGCATATTGCACAAAAAAAATCGCAGCCGCGCAGACGATTGTCCAGTTAGTGAAAGCGCGAAATCCGGAACGTTCACCAAGCTTCAGGAATTCAACAAGTGCCAGAATCGCGACCAGCGCCGCAATCGGGGCGAGCAATGCAGGAGGGGCAAACCATACGAGCGCAACCACCGTGGGCGCCAACACTAGCGCGGTTACTACGCGAGCGAGCATTCGCCGGCTAGCCTCGCCTCGTGGTTTCGATGCCGTTGCCGGACGCGCCCGCAGCAGCGGCGCGTTTCCCGAGGCCGCCGTAGCGCCGCTCGCGTTTCTGAAAATCGATCAACGCCTCGAGCAATCGCGCACGCGAAAAGTCGGGCCAGAGCGTTTCTGTCACATAAATCTCGGCGTACGCGATCTGCCACAAGAGAAAATTGCTCACACGCATCTCGCCCGATGTGCGAATCAGCAGGTCCGGATCGGGAAGTCCTGCGGTATACAGATGATTCGAGATCGCTTGCTCGTCTGCATGAAACGCCGACAGGCCATTCGCGCGAATATCGTCGAGCATCGAATTGAAAGCATCCACAAGTTCGGCCCGTCCGCCATAATTCAACGCTACAGCCAATTTCATGCCGGTATTGCGCGCCGTCAGCCGCATCGATTCATCAATGTCGTGGTGCACGGCTTCCGGTAGTTCGGACGCACGGCCAATCGCCAGAAATTGAATATTGTTCTTGTGAATCGACGGCATCTCGCGCTTCAGGTATTCGCGCAGCAGGCGCATCAAGAAAGCCGTTTCCGCCTGCGGCCGTCGCCAATTTTCCAGCGAAAAGGCGTAGAGCGTCAGGCAAGGCACGCCGAGCCGCGCGCAAGTATCAACGATCTCTCGGGTCATTTTCACGCCGGCCCGATGCCCCGCGACGCGCGGCAGATGTCTCCGTTCAGCCCAACGGCCATTGCCGTCCATGATGATGGCGATGTGCCGCGGCAATCGGCGAAGGTCGATTTTTTCGAGAAGTTGCGCTTCCTCGCGGTTCGCGGGAGTCAGCGGTTGGAGTGCTTTCACAGAGATCGCTCGGGGAACGCCCAGCGAGCGAAAGTAGCACAGCGCCCAAGGCGCGCGCAACCTCGCCCTTCGATTCCGCGTAAGATCCCGGCAGCTGGCGCGATTACCGCACGCAATGTTCCAGCGAAGCAAAATATAACTATATTTCGGTGATCTTTCTTCAATAGAGCCCATGCTTGATGCGATAATCGGTCGGCGCCGCCCTAGCCGCGAGCGGTCTGGTTGTCCGCTGGGGTATCCGCAAAGGAAAGACTCTTGTCGACCCAGATTGCCTATATCTGCGACGCGATTCGGACTCCATTCGGCCGTTATGCCGGTGCGCTCTCCGCGATTCGCACAGATGATTTAGGGGCGCTGCCGATTCGTGCGCTGATGGCACGCAATCCTTCGGTCGATTGGGGGCACCTTGACGACGTGATCTACGGTTGCGCGAACCAGGCCGGCGAAGATAATCGCAACGTGGGCCGCATGGCCCTTCTCTTGGCCGGCCTCCCGAATGAGGTCCCCGGCACGACGATCAATCGTCTTTGCGGTTCGAGCCTGGACGCGATTGCGATTGCCGCGCGAGCCATCAAAAGCGGCGAAGCTTCACTGGTGATCGCAGGCGGCGTGGAAAGCATGTCGCGCGCGCCGTTCGTGATGGGGAAAGCTGAGGCGCCCTTTTCGCGCAGCGCAAAAATCGAAGACACCACGATTGGCTGGCGATTCGTCAATCCTCAAATGAAGGCGAAGTACGGCGTCGACTCGATGCCCGAAACGGCGGAAAACGTCGCGGAAGAATTTCACGTCTCGCGCGAAGATCAGGACCGGTTCGCGCTGCGCAGTCAGCAAAGAACGGCGGCCGCGCAGACGCAAGGATTCTTCAGCAAAGAGATTGCTCCCGTCGAGGTCCCGCAGAAAAACGGCCCAGGCGTCTGGGTCGAGCACGACGAGCATCCGCGTCCGGATTCGACATACGAAGGCCTCGCGCGACTGAAGCCCGTTGTAAAAGCGAATGGCACCGTGACGGCCGGCAACGCTTCCGGCGTCAATGACGGAGCCTGCGCGCTTCTACTCGCTTCGGAAGAAGCGGCAAAGGCCAACGGCCTGCATCCGCGCGCGCGAATCATTGCGTCA
>DATEME010000068.1:0-1595 GCA_035275865.1 Candidatus Acidiferrales bacterium
GATAAGGGAATCACCGGACGCGCGATCGCGATTGTGGATCGCGGCGGGAAGGTCGCGTGGTTTAAGAATTACGATATTCCGACCGTGCCGGACATTAAGGAAGTGGCGGAGGCGTTGGGGAAGGTGAAGTAGTAACGCTAGACGCAGAAACACGGAGGCACAGAGCAAGGCGGCGCGGAGGGGTCCTTCGGGCCGCTTCGCGTCCCTTGATTCTATGACGAAGGCGGCTCCAAGCCGGACCGAGTAAACTTGGGACTTTGCCAAGACCAAGGCTCGGTGAGGGAAGGAGCCGCGATGAAGATTATAGGCTGTGATTATCATCCGAGTTACCAGCAGATCGCCATGTTGGACGACGAGACGGGCGAGCTGTGGGAAAGGCAATTGGAGCACGAGACAGGAGAAGCGCGCCGGTTCTATGAGTCGCTCGAAGGGCCGGTGCGGGTCGGGATAGAAGCGGTCGGCAATTCGCAGTGGTTCGAGAAGTTGCTGGGCGATTGTGGGCACGAGTTGTGGATCGGGGATGCGGGCGAGATCCGGCGCTTGGTAGGAAGGCGGCAGAAGACCGACCGGCGGGATGCGTTGCACATCTTGCAGCTGCTGCGCGACGGGCGGTTTCCGCGGTTATGGGTGCCGAGCGCGGAGGTGCGGGATGTGCGGCAACTGTTACGGCACCGGCAGAAGCTGGTGGGGATTCGGACGCAGGTGAAGAATCAGTTGCAGCACCTGGCGTTGAATCAAGGAGTGCGGCGGAGGAATCGGTTGTGGAGCAAGCAAGGACGCCGCGTGCTGGAGCAGTTGCCGTTGACAGGCTGGACGGCGCGAAGGCGAACGGAGCTGCTGGAGATGTTGGATCGGCTGGAGCGGCAAGTGGGCGAACTGGACGAGGCGGTGAAGGCAGAAGCGGAACGAAGGCCGGAAGTGCGGCTGCTGATGACGCATCCAGGCGTAGGTCCGGTGGTGGGGCTAGCGTATGTGTTGACACTGGGCCCGGTGAGCCGCTTCAGGCGAGGCAAGCACGTGGCCAGTTACCTGGGGCTGATTCCGAGCGAGAAGTCATCGGGCGGGCGTCAGCGGCTGGGGTCGATCAGTAAGCAAGGAAACACGATGATGCGCACGCTGTTGGTGGAAGCGGCGCAGACGGCGTCGCGAGGCGATGCGGAATTGCGACGCGAGTATCGGCGGTTGGCGGCGCGCAAACACACGGCGTTGGCAAAGGTGATGGTAGCGCGCAAGCTGGCCGTGCGGATGTACTGGATGCTGCGAGAGAATCGAGCGTACTCGCCGCGTCCGGTCGCTGCTATGCAGGGCAGCCCGAGTCATTCTGTGGTCGCAGGCTGAGACCGATGCCTTGAGTGGGCACCCTGCCTCCCTTGATCGCGAGGGAGTTTGAACGACGAGTCATGGTCGCTATACGAGACCGAAGAGATGGGTGGTGGAGCGATAGCTCCACCGACCGATTCTGAGTACGAGCGTTGGCTTTGGCAAAAGCAAAAGGCTCTGGCAAGGAAAAAACAAACACAGCGAGCACGCTGCCAAGCGCGCGCTCGCACTCGTGTCTCTTCACAGTGCTTGACATTGCCAATTTCGTCAGAGAC
>DATEME010000069.1:0-10979 GCA_035275865.1 Candidatus Acidiferrales bacterium
CACGGTCTGAAGCACGTTGTGATTTCCGAGGTCGACGATCGAAGCCGTTCCCGTGCCTTCGGAATTTATGGCGATACCGATGTCTTGCAGCGGGTTCACTGCAGCGGCGCTTTCCTTGGGCAGTGTAAGCGCGACGCCGAAATTCGTGACGGAGTTTACGGTGTTGTCGAGCAGACTGTATGTCGTCACATTGCCCGAATTGAAATCGGTGAAAAGCGCGGTATGCGTTTCCGAATCGATGCCGACGCCTTGCACCGTGGTCGAGAGCGAGAGCGAAGCAATCACCGCCGGCGCGCGGCCGTTGCTGCCGGGATTGGGACTGCCGAACCCGAGATCCACGATGTTGATCGAACCCGCGCCGCCCGGCGTGACTACCGCCCAGTTCAGTTCCGGATCAATTCCAATCGCAGGACTGCCACCCGTGCTGTAGCCGGTGGAAGTCCCTCCGACCGAGACAAGCGGGCATGGTGCAGTGGTGCAAGCAGGATCGATATTCGTGTTTGTGTTGACGAGGTCAATCACCGTCGCGACATTCGTGCTCGCATTGGCCACAATCGCGCGATGCGTCTGCGGATTGATCCCAATCGAGACGGGATAGGTGGTTGTGGGAGTGAAGCCGGCGAGCGAAATCGTCTTCGTCACGGCCCCTAGGGTCAGATCAATCACCGAGACGCTGTTATCGCCGCTATTGACTGCGAGCGCCAGATGATGCGGCAGCAAGTCGTCTACGGCAACGCCGGTCGGCGCTTTGCCGACAGGAATTGTCGCCGTGACGGTGCGCGACGCAATATCCACCAAGCCAACCGCATTAGCTCCTTCTTCGGCTACGACTGCAGTCCCGGTCCCCCAATCGACGGCAATCGAGGAGGGCTGCGAACTTCCGCCCAAGGAAATCGCGATTGCGCCGGTCGCCGGCAGCATTGCAGACGTCGGCGTGACGGCAACGTTGACGGCAGACATCGAGGGCTGGCCCGCGGCGATGCCAGGGTTCTGTGCCGTGAGCGCGTAAAGACCGGGAACGCTCAGAGCGTTTGCAGGGAGAGTGACGCCCAAACGTTGCGATGCATGCGCGGTGTCGATCGTTGAAGGCACTGCCGCGCCTTCATTGCCGCCGTCAAACTGAACCGCTGTCTTTGCCGACGCGCCCTGCAGGAAAAATCCGCCCGTAACGTTGACGGTCGAAGTCGCATTCGTAGAAGTGAAGCTTCGCGGAGAGTAAGCCACAATCGAAGGCCGAACCGGCACGACGGTAAGATTCTCGGTATTGGAAACCTGCCCGACCTGCGGAGGTATCGGTTGGAGTTGAAACGCGAGAGGAACCGTGCCAGCCGCGGTCAGATCGCTTGCTGGAATTATGGCGCGAACGAGCGAGGTGCTGAGAAACACGAACGGGACGGGCGTGCCGTTTACAAGCACGGAACCGTTGCTCGTGAAGTTCGTCCCGGCGAGATAAACTTCCTGCTGCGAAGAGCCTTGCCCGGCGACCTGGGGTTCGATTCCGGTGAGCGTTGGGGATGCATTGACCAGGCTCACGGTGGCGGTCCCGGTCGTCGCGTTGTCGGCGCCCGATACGGCTTTGATCGTCACGGCAGCTGTACCGGTCGGCGGCGCCGTGTAAAGCCCGCCCGGAGTAATCGTGCCGCCGTTGTTCGGATCGCCGCCGGCGGTGCCGTTGACCTCCCATGTGACAGATGTATTGGAAGTGCCAGTAACGGTGGCAGTGAACTGCTGGGACTCCCCAGTGCCGATCGTTACAGCCGTGGGGGTGACCTGCACTCGTATTCCCGAATCGATCGTAACGGTGAACGTGGCGAACGCAGAGACATCCACCGGACTGGTGGCCAGAATGACGAAGCTATTTGGATTAGGAATTTGTGCCGGAGCAGTGTAAAAGCCGTTTTGATTTATGCTTCCGTACCCCGTGAGCACTTTGCTGCCGGGACGCGCAGTGACTCCAGGAATTGCGGTGCAATTCGTCGGAATCCGCAAGTTCGATACGGGAGTCGGCAGGCACACCTGCCAGTAAACCGTCGTAACGGAAACCCCGGTGACCGTCGCAGCAAACTGCTCGGTGCCGTTGACCGGAACGGTTACGGAGTTTGCTCCCGTGGTCGTGCTGGCAGCCGTGATCGCAATACCGGCGGTGGTGCTGTTGCCGCCGCACCCCGCCACGAGCGCGACACAAAAGAGCAGAAACGCACTCGCCGTCCAGCGATTCATTCCAATTCCTCCGAGCCCATATCCAATTTCGCTGCAAACGCTGCCGTCATTCTCTGCATCCGTTGCCCTTGTCCCACTGCATTATCTTTCCCGCAAATCCGGAGCATGACATCTTGCCTCAATCCAGCCGCGGAGTCGCGGCCTTTTTGCCGTTCCATCTACACTAGAAAGTCCGGCTCACCGTGAAATTCAATGTGTGCGCCGGCTCAAGCAATGTCGGCGGAATCCTCTGCGCCGCCTGATTACTCTGCATAATCAGGTTCAACTCGGGGCGAATCTGCGAATTCAAGACTCCAGCCGGAAGGCCGGCGAACCCCGAATACGTGCACGCCTTCGTCGGATCCTCGCACGGATACAAACCGAGGGGCGGTTCGATCGCGTCTCTCACCCTCAGATAATTCCACGCATAATAGACTCGCACCGGAGCCCCAATAATAGGGAGCTGAACGACGACCTGAAGGCCCACGGACGTGTGCGGCGTGAAATTCGTGCCTGGCATAATTGTGGGGTGCGTGGACGCATTCGGAAACTGTTCATGCAGGAGGGCCACGGCCGAGGGATCCAAAGCCAATTCAGACGTGCGCAGGATTCCGTTCACACCGAAATCGTGGAACAGATCGAACTCTACGGGCCCTGCTATCGGGATTCTGTACTCAATATTTGAAATCGCCTTCAGGTCGCCGCCAGGACGCGTCGGAATGAACTGAAGCGTCGGCACGGAGATCGAAACGGGCGTCGGCTGTCCGATCGAATTGATTCTCGTCGGGTCCAGAAATACAACGGGTGTGCTGGTCTGGTATGGGAGCACGACGAACGGCGAAATCGTGTAGAGATAGAAGCCGCGAATGTCGTTTTCGCCGCCCAGATAAAATTTGTTGTACGGGGGAGCATCCTTGCCGCCATAGCCCGTTATATCCGCCACCTGGAAGTGCATCGCGATTACGTTGCGCCGGTGGAAGCTCGGCCGATAATATTGCCCGTCGAAAATATTCTGCAGCGAGTTCACGTTTCCACCGATCGGTCCGCCTTCTAAGCCCAAGGAGTAGGAAAACTCCTTTCCACCGGTGGGGTTCATTGCGCTGTTCACGCTGCTGTACGTGATCGACGGCGTGATTTTGCTGGACTGGATTCCTTTCAGAGCGTTCGGGCCGGCCAGGCTAGTAAACTTCGTCAGCTCGAAAAGCAATGAGGCGGATTGGCTGAACGTCGTGATGTTCGTGGTCGAAAAGCCGTAATTGAGCCCAAAACGAGCGGGAAGTTGCGTCTTTAAGAACGGCAGCTTGCGAATCGGATAGGTGGCAAATACGGTGAAGCCCTTCGAATCCGTGTTGTAGTTTTCCTGCAGCGCCGGATTGATAGCGACCGATTGGCCGTAGAGCAAGCCGTACTGGCGAGCCGTGTTGTAATCGTATTTCGAAGAGAAGACCGTGAACCCCGCCGAGAGGGGACGGTCGAAGAGATACGGCTCCGTGAAACCAAAAGTGATCTCGCGTTCAATGCTGCCGATATTCGCGGCGACGGTCAGGGTTTCGCCCAAACCAAGGAAATTGTTCGTCTGGTAGGAAAAGCCGATGAAGCTGCCCGTCAGCCCGCTTACGCCGCCCGTAAGACTGATCGACTGCTTGGCTTTCTCCTTCACCTTTAGCAAAATGTCGACCGAGCCGTTCTTCACATCCTTCTGCAGATCGGTATTCGCATCCTTAATCGTATCGAAATAGCCCAACTGATTCAGGCGAAGGACGCTCAAATCCCACAGGCGCTTGTTGTAAACCTGGCCTTCGTCGAGCACGATCTCGCGCCGGATCACCTTGTCGCGCGTCGTAGTGTTGCCGGAAAATTCGATGCGGCGAACGTAATACTGCTTCTGCTGATCGAAGTCGAGCGTCAAATTGATGATTTTGTTTTTGTCGTCGAAATCAAATTCGGGGTTCGGCGTAAAGTCGATATAGCCGCGCTCGCCATAGAGATTGCGATACGTTTCAAAAGACTTGCGAAGCTTTTCAGCCGAGAAAATGTCGCCCTTTTTCATCGGGAAGATTCTTGCCAAATCTTCCGGTCTGAAAATCAATCCCACGTCGGGATCGGAGCTGACGAACCGGAGATTCCCCAGGCGGTATTGCGAACCCTCCTGAATAGAGATCGTGATGTTCGTCGCTTTCCCGTTCTTATCCCACGGAAAAGGGACGACGGGTTTCGTATTGACGGTCTCCGTGCTCTTGACCACCGCGTCGGCGCGCATATACCCGTTGGACAGATACAGGTTGCGAATTCCCGCTTCCAAATCCTCGGTGAGCTTGTCTGCGTCAAAGGTCTTGCTCATCACGGGAATAAACGCAAAGCCCAACGGTATGCTGTACGGCCTGTCGTTATGCATTGAGCGGATAATCTTGCGGCTCGAAAACGCGTGATTGCCTTCAATCGTTATCCGTCCCACTTTGACCTTCGGCCCTTCATCGACGTTGAAAACCAGCTTGATGGCGTTTGCGGCGGGAATGGCCTCGATCGTAGGCTTCACCATCGCGAATTGACGACCATGCTCGGCGAGCAACGCCAGAATAATCACTCGCGCGCGCATCACCACCGTGGGGTCGTACTGGCTATCGACCGAGAGGCTGACTTTTTTGGTCTTATACGCGTCCAGAATGTCCGATTCGCTGATCGATTTTTCGCCGACGTATTCAATGCGCCGGATTACCGGCCGCTCGGTGAGATAAAACGTAATGATCACGCCGTTTGGATTGCTGGGATCGTCAGCTTCTTCAAGGCGAATGTCCGTGAAAAAATGCGTGTTATAGAGCGCGTGGAAGTCAGCGTCGAGAGCTTCCTGATTGTACGGGTCGCCCTGATGCGTGCGCATTCTCGCGAGCAACGTATCGCGGCCAACGCGGCGATTGCCCTCAAAGTAGATGTGCGTGATGGTCCGCGGGTTAGTGGGCTGCTGCGCCTGGCCAAATGCGACCGAAGCAATGGCGACAAAGCACAGGCACACCACAAGGAACGTCTCTACCACGCGCAAAAATATCCTCTTGTCAGCGGCCGCAATCTGCTTCAAGGCCGCAGTCCCCCGCCCAATATTTTTACTCCCCTCACCGGACAGCTCCCGTCCGGCTTCGCGCGTGTAGGATTCTTAGTGGGCCACCGGGGTTGCTTCTGCAACGGGACGGAACGATAAGCCGTCGCCCGAGAGGAAAATCTCGAGCGTGGCCGGCCGTTGCAATCCGCCCTGAATCAGAGCTTCCGACAGTGGGTCTTCGACGTACTTTTGCAGAGCGCGCCGCAGTGGCCGCGCACCATAGCTGCGGTCACTGCACGTTTTTTCCAAAATCCACTGGCGCGCTTCCGGCGTGATAACGATTTGCACCTGGCGATGGATCAGAGTGTCGTTGATCTGGCTTACCAGCAGGTCGATGATAAGGAGCAAATCGCTATCGGTCAGCGAATTAAACAGAATAACTTCGTCAAGACGATTCAAAAACTCAGGATTGAAGACGCGCTTCACCTCCGTCATCACCAGATCGTCCTGGCTCTTCGCGGCGACTCCATCCACCATGGAGATGAAGCCGAGGCCCGTCTGCTTCTGCAGTTGGCGGGCGCCGATGTTGGACGTCATGATGATGATCGTATTGCGGAAGTCGACCGTATTGCCCAAACCATCGGTCAACTGCCCGTCTTCAAATACCTGCAACAAAATGTTGTAAACATCCGGATGCGCCTTCTCGATTTCGTCGAGCAGGATCACGGAATACGGAGTGCGGCGCACGCGCTCGGTAATCTGGCCGCCCTCTTCGTAACCCACGTACCCCGGAGGTGCGCCGATCAGCTTCGAGACCGAGTGCTTTTCCATGTATTCGGACATATCGAAACGAATCAGCGACTTTTCGCTGCCGAAGAGGAATTCCGCGAGCCGGCGAGCTACTTCGGTCTTGCCGACGCCCGTCGGACCCAGGAACAGGAAGCAGCCGACTGGACGGCCCGGCGCTTTCAGGCCAGCGCGGCTGCGGCGAATCGCTCGAGCGAGCGCCGTAATTGCACGGTCCTGGCTGATGACGCGGCGATGCAGCTCTTCTTCGATGCGCAGCAACTTCTGCTGCTCGTCTTCCTTAATCGAAGTGACGGCAATGCCGGTCCAGCGAGCCACCACTTCTTCGATGTCCTCGCGAGAGACGATACCCGTTGAGGAATCGTCGATCTTCAGCTTCTCGCGAAGCGCTCGCAGATGCTCTTTTTCCTTGCGCTCTTCTTCAGAATAGAAACGCGCCTTCTCGAATTCGTGATTCGCAATGGCCGTTTCCATACGATGCGTGATGAATTTCACACGCTTCTGGACTTCGGCGACTTCGTCAGGAAGCATCGCCTGGCGCAGCTTCACGCGCGCACCAGCCTCATCGAGCAGGTCGATGGCCTTGTCGGGCAGATAACGGTCTGGGATGTAGCGGTTTGAGAGATAGACCGCGTACTGGATGGCGTCTTCGGTATAGCTGACCGCGTGGAACTTTTCGTAGCGATCGCGCACGCCTTGCAGCACGCGAATCGCTTCTTCCTCATTCGGCGCAGAGACTTTTACAGCCTGGAAGCGCCGTTCGAGCGAACGATCTTTTTCCACCGACTTGCGGTATTCGCTGGGAGTTGTCGCGCCGATGCACTGAATTTCGCCGCGTGAAAGCGCCGGCTTCAGAATGTTCGCCGCATCCAGCGAGCCTTCGGCAGAGCCTGCGCCTACGAGCGTATGCAGCTCGTCGATGAAGACAATGGCGTTCTGGCTCTCCATCAATTCCTTCATGATCGTCTTCAGGCGCTCTTCGAATTGGCCGCGGTATTTTGTTCCGGCGACGATCAGGGAGAGGTCGAGCGAAAGGATCCGCTTATCGGCAAGGAACGGCGGCACATCGCCGTCCGCTATGCGCTGTGCAAGCCCTTCGACGATGGCCGTCTTTCCCACGCCCGGCTCGCCGATCAGGACAGGATTATTCTTGGTGCGGCGGCACAGAATCTGAATGGCGCGTTCGAGTTCGCGGTCGCGGCCAACGAGAGGATCAAGCTGTCCCTCGAGAGCCGCCTGCGTCAGATCGCGGCTGAATTCTGCAAGCAGTGAAGCTTCTTTTGGCCGGTTCACGGGCACCTTCTCTCCCGCGGAGCGAGACAATTCGTCGCGCACCGTCGAAAGGCGCAATCCACGCTCGATCAGGATTTCGGCGCCAAAGGATTTTTCTTCCCGCAAAACTCCGAGCAGCAGGTGTTCAGTGCCCACGTGCTTATGCCCTAGACGTTCAGCTTCTTCGGCTGCGTAATTGAGTATGCGTTTGCATTCCTGGCTGAGAGGAACTTCTACTGAGGTCGAGATGCGCTCGCGCACCGTGATGCGCGATTCGATCTCTTTGCGGATCGATTCGATCGAGCCATGAGTACGAAGGAACCGGTTGGCGAGGGCTTTGTCCTCGCGCAAGAGCCCGAGCAGAAGATGTTCAGTTTCGATATAAGGGCTGCCGTACTGGCTCGCTTCATACCGCGCGAAAAAAATCACGCGGCGCGCTTTTTCCGTATAGCGTTCAAACACGATTCACCCGCGCTTCTCCGGCCGGAGCCAGCTTCCCGTGCTCTAGATTGAGAACACGATCGGCACGCCGTGCCAATGACAGATTGTGTGTTGCAAAAATCGAGGTCAATTGGTGAGACCGATGAAGGCGCTGCATGAGCTCGAAAATGGCCTCGGCATTTCGCTCGTCCAAATCGCCCGTAGGCTCATCGGCCAACAGGAGACTCGGACCGTTTACCAGCGCACGCGCAATCGCCACGCGCTGCTGTTCGCCCCCGGAAAGTTTGCCCGCGGGCTGCTCGACGCGGTCCGCCAACCCGACTTCGGCGAGCCGTTCGGAAGCTTCATGCAGCGCAGAACCGAGCGGCTTGCCTTGAATCAGCAAGGGCATCGCGACGTTTTCGGCCGCCGTGAAATCGGGTAGCAGGTGATGACGTTGCCACACCAGACCCACGGCTCGATTGCGATACTCCGCCAGTTCCGCCTCGGCAAGCGACCGTAGCGAATTTCCGGCGAAGTATACTTCACCGCTTGTCGGAGTGTCCAGCGCAGCCAGAAGATGCAAAAATGTGCTTTTGCCTGCACCGGAGGGACCGACGATTGCGATCATTTCGCCCCGTTCGACGCAAAAATCGATTCCGTCAAGCGGTACGATTTCCTGTGTGCCGGAGGTAAAGACTTTGCGGAGGGATTCAACGCGCAGTAATTCGCCGGATTTTGAGCCGCTCACTTCCGGCGACTCGTCAAACGCCACACTCGAGCTCGCTTGCAAGCGCATCCTTGACGAATACCTTCACACTTTAGATGCCGAAACCGGCCCGCCGTATGTCCTTCCTTTGCAACAATTTAATACCGGGCGAGTATGCGAGGGTTCCAATTTCTTTCCTATTATTCCCCACCGCTTCCCACGCCCTTCTCGGTGCCCCCAAAAGCGAACATTTCGGACGCCGCCCAACTAAATTTGATTTTAGCACGTCACGCGCCCGCAAACGAAACTGGTAATGTGAGTAGAAAGAATTTTAAATTCCGATGCGATGCCGCCTGTTCCAAAATTCCCTAAGGAACGTTGCGTCAGGCCGGTAAGGCGTCACTCGAAGCGGAGGATTTCGACCGGCAGCGTATTCGCTGCGGAACGTGCGGGAAGAATTGTTGCCAACGCGCTGATCGAAAGCGCCGCGGCAGCGATCCAGATCGCGTCAACGCCGTTCGTGGAAAATGGGACATACGGAACGGCGTAAATTTGTGGATTGAGCGGAATCAACTGCCAGTGGTTGGCGGTCCATGAGATGGTGTAGCCGATCAGCAATCCCGCGGCGGTCCCGATTAGGCTCACAATCAGGCCCTGCAACACAAAAATGTCGCGCATCTGCCGGCGTCTCGCTCCCATCGCCATCAACACGGCAATATCCCGCGCGCGATCGGACACCGTCATCGTAAGAACCACGAGAATGTTTAGCCCTGCCACCAGCGTAATCAGCCCCACGAATAGCGCCGTCACCAGTTCTTCAAGCTTCATCGCTCGAAAGAGCGCGGCATTTTCCTGCATCCATGTCGTCGCTGTATATCCCGGCCCGGCGCGCTTCAACAGCGCGTCGGCAATGGACCCGGCATCGTCCAAATTATTCACGCGAACTTCCAGCAGCGCCGCCACATCGCCGTCGCCGGCAAGCTCCTGCGCCGATTTGAGCGTAGTAAACGCCCAGTTCGCGTCATAGTCGTAAAATCCGGAATTAAAAACGCCGACGACACGAAAGCGGCGCGGGTGCGGAAACATACCAAAGGGCGTGAGGTCCTCTTGCGGGCTGGTCACCGTGACGTAGTCGCCCGCTTTGACGCCAAAATCGGCCGCCAGCAGCCGGCCGATCATAATTCCCGGCGTACCGTTCGCATCCGGCGCAAAATTGTCCGATCCCGAAACAAGGTGACTCCACGCCGAGCTCGCTCTTCTCTCCAATTCGGGATCGACGCCTTTCACGACGACGCCCTGTGTATGGTCCTCGTAAGACACCAAGACGGTTATGTATAGCGCAGGCTGAATGGATTTCACGCCGGGCGTCGTGCTGAGCTTGCCCGCGAGCGCGCGGTAACCTTCAATTCCGCTGGGATCGGTGGGTTTGATGTTGACGTGAGCTGTTACAGAAAGCAGACGGTCGCGAATGGCCTGGCGGAAGCCTGTGTTCATGGAAAGCGCGATAACCAGGGTCGTCACGCCCGCGCAAACGCCAATCACTGCAAGAATCGTCACCAAGCGCAAAACGGCCGGCCGATTCGGCGAACGCAGATACCGCAAAGCGACCAGCCATTCAAATCTCATTTGACGCTGCCGCCCGCTTCCGCGCCCTTGGCTTCGGATGGTTCGTTTTCCTCCGCTGATGCCCGTGGACGCAAAAGCGGAAAGAGGATCACCTCGCGGATCGCTTGCGAATTCGTGAGCAACATCACCAGGCGGTCCACGCCGATCCCTTCGCCGGCCGTCGGCGGAAGGCCGTGGCTGAGCGCCCGAATGTAATCCATATCCACTTCCTTCGGCGCTTCAGTACCGCCTTTCGCCACTTGAGCCTGAAAACGCCGCTCCTGGTCGGCCGGATCGTTCAACTCCGAAAAGCCGTTGGCTATCTCCATCCCGGCAATGAACAGTTCGAATCGCTCCGTCAGCGACGGATCATCCGCGCGGCACTTTGCGAGCGGCGAAATCTCGGTCGGAAAATCATATATATATGTAGGCTGTATCAAATGCTGCTCGGCGACCCGTTCAAACAATTCTCCTGTTATCTCACCCGCAGATAAGCCGGACGGCTCGGGAATCAAGTCTCCGTTCGCTGCGCGCGCCCAATCGTTGTAGCGCGATGCAATCGCCTGCGCTCCAGAACTTGAGCCGAGTTCGTCCGGAGTCGGCGCCACCCCGGCGGCTGACGGCCAATATTTCGCCACGGCCGCCCGCATCGAAAGCCGCTCGATATTCGAGAAGTCGATCTCCAATTCGCCAAATTTCACTTTGGTGCCGCCGCAGACCTTCACACAAAGCTCGCGCAGCAACTCTTCCGTCAGATCCATCAGCTCGCTGAAATCGCTGTACGCCTGATAAAACTCGAGCATCGTGAATTCCGGCTGATGGACCGCATCGATGCCCTCGTTGCGGAAATTGCGGTTTATTTCGTATACCCGATCCAGCCCGCCTACGACGAGCCGTTTCAGGTAAAGCTCCGGCGCAATTCTCAGATAAAGA
>DATEME010000070.1:0-4779 GCA_035275865.1 Candidatus Acidiferrales bacterium
GCCGCAAGCCCCGGCCGCACGCCTCCCGCGGCGAGCGCGGCAATTTCGCCGCTGAGTTCCGCGTAGATCTGGTCGCGAATCGTGTTGCCGTTCAGAATGCGCGCAGGCAAATTCCCCTCCCACTTTGCAGAAATTCACTGAAACCGGAATGATAACACGCGCCCGCCGAGCGATTGCAGCGCCCGGAACCCCGCTGTTTAGCGGACGGCATGATGGCAGGTTCGATGCATGGCCGACCCGCTTTTGAGTCGGGCGCTCTTCGCTCGGCCTTCGATGTGAAAATCGCCTGACGTATACTGGTGCAAGCCATGATTTTCGGCGAAATTTCCGAACGCAAGAGGCTCGAACGCGAAATGCGCGATGCCGGCCGCTTGCCTCCCGGCCAGTCGCTCACCTTGAAGTGGCCCGTGCTGCACGCCGGTTCGGTCCCGCGCTTCGATCCCGCCAAATGGGATTTTCAACTAAAGGGATTGGTCGAGCAGCCCGTTCGTCTCACTTGGGACGAGTTCACGCGGCTTCCGATGAAAGAAATCATCGCGGACATGCACTGCGTCACGCGCTGGAGCCGCTTTGACGTGCGCTGGGAGGGGGTGCCGTTCACGGAAGTCGCCAAGCTCGTCAAAATCAGGCCCGAAGCGAGGCACGCGATGATTCTTGCCGAACAGGGCTATACGGCCAACGTCCCGCTCGCCGATCTAATGCGCCCCACGACGCTCTTCGCGCTGAAGCACAACGGCGAACCGCTTCCCGCCGATCATGGCTATCCATTGCGTCTCGTCGTGCCGCATCTTTATGCGTGGAAAAGCGTGAAATGGGTGCGCGGCGTGGAATTCATGGCCGATGAAAGCCCCGGCTTCTGGGAAGACGCCGGCTACCACATCTACGGCGACCCGTTTAAGGAACAGCGCTTCAGCACGGACTAGCGCTATTTTTTCAGGCGACCACGCGGCTTGGGGAAAAGCGGATTCATGCGGGCCGAGCTTTCAGTGGATCACGGCACCGCCTGCCGCTCATGGCAATTGTGAGAAACGATGCTGGCGTCGAGAAACGCCAAGCGCCGTAGGCGCGACACAACTTAGCCCCACCCGTAAGGGTGGGGAAAGAATCCAAATGAAATTCGGAGCACCGTAGGGTGCGGCACAAACACTCAGGCAGCGGACCGCAAGCCGCGCCGCAAACGCGGGCCTCCGCCAAATTTGCAATTGCTAAACGCAAGCGCAACCTCTTACGAGCTCCCGATCAAAATTCCAATAATAAACACGACCGTTCCTCCTACGATCACCTGCATCGCCGAAGAAAGCAGCGGCGTATCCATATATCTGTGCCGCACGTAACTGATGATCGCCAGCTCGACGGCCACCACGAGCACAGCCACCGTGAACGCAACATGAAAATTGGAAATCAGGAAAGGCAGCGTGTGTCCCAGTCCGCCGGCGGCCGTCATCGCGCCGGTCACGATTCCGCGATAGAGAGGCCTGCCGCGCCCCGTCAGCGAACCATCGTCCGAAAGCGCCTCCGCAAAAGCCATGGAGATTCCCGCGCCCAGCGAGGCCGCGAGTCCGACCAAAAACGCCGCATGCGTCTCCCGTGTTGCAAACGCCGCCGCAAAAATCGGTGCGAGCGTCGAAACCGAGCCGTCCATCAGGCCCGCCAGCCCAGGCTGTATTACCTGCAAGACGAAAAGGCGGCGCTGCGACTTTTCCTCTTCCGCGCGCGCTTCGCCCGTCAGGTGCTTTTCTTCAAGACTCTCCGCATAGGCCGAATGCTGGCGCTCGATGTCGATCAAATCGCTCAAAAGCTTGCGCGTCGGTGCGTCCGTAATTCGCTCGAGAGCCCGCTCGTAAAACTGTCTCGTCTCGAGCTCCATGATGCCCACCTGCTTCCGCACCGTGTTGATGCCGAGTGGACGCACAAGCCACACCGGCCGCCGCTCCACAAATCCGCGAACATCCTGTGCGCGGATCAATGGAATGTGGTCGCCGAAACGCCGCTGATACATCTCAAGAAGACTCTGGCTGTGTTTGCGCTCTTCGGCTTGCATTTCTTCAAACACTTTCGCCGTCGAAGGATACGCTTCGCGCAGGCCGTCGGCGAAATCGCCGTAGATCCGGCTGTCTTCCTCTTCAAGCCGAATCGCGAGCGCAAGGATTTCGCGTTCGGTCAGGTCTTTGAAGTTCTTTTTCGGCATGGCTCCGAGTATCCTTCCTGAAGGCGCGCGCTAGGCTTGCGATTATATCCGCGCGGCGCCGGATTTTGACGCCTACTTCGAGAGACAGAGGCTTTCTGAGGCGCGACGCATAAGGCCATAAAATAAGGCGTGTTTTCTTGGAGATCTGGCGTTTTAGAATCGGTGTCATGCTTGCATTTGTCGGGTATGTTTTAGACGGCATGGTTATCGTAGTTGCAGCGCCCACTCCCGGCGTAGGGCTCGCTGCGCCCTTTGATGCTAACGGCCTGAACGTCATGTTGCAGCGCCGTAGGCGCGGCATAACTTAGACCAGCGCGTGAGCGCTGGGAACAAGTATGAACACAATGTAGAGCACCGTAGGTGCGACACAAGGCTTTTGTCGATTTCGTCGGAGCCTCTCCTTTTTCATCTCACATATCAGGAGAAAACATGCCAGAAAATATCGGCTTCATAGGTCTAGGCGGTATGGGCGAACCCATGGCTGCCAACCTGCTCGCCGCAGGCCACAAACTCAAGGTCTACAACCGCACCGCTTCGAAGGCCGCGCCTCTTAAAAACAAAGGCGCGACCGTCGTTGCAAGCGCTGCCGACGTCGCTACACCCGGTGGGATTGTCTTCACGATGCTCGCCGATGATCGCGCTCTCGATGAAGTTTGCTCAGCCCAACCGTCATTTGTCGAAAAGCTCGGCAAAGGCGGCCTTCACGTTTCGCTCAGCACGATCGCGCCGGCCACGTCCAAGCGCCTTGCCCAGGAACATCGCAAATTTGGCGTCGATTACGTCGCGGCTCCTGTTTTCGGCCGCCCCGAGGCCGCAGCCGCGGCGAGACTGTGGATCTGTGCCTCCGGACCGGCTGTCGCCCGCGAAAGAATTCGCCCGCTTCTGGCATCGATGGGCCAGCGCACGTTCGATTTTGGCGAAGAAGTGGGCGCTGCCAGCGTCGTGAAGCTCTGCGGCAATTTCATGATCGCCGCGGCGCTTGAAGGCATGGCGGAAGCTTTTGCGCTCGCGGAAAAAAACGGCGTCGATCCCGCGGCTGTAGCGGAAATGCTTGGTGCCACTCTCTTTGCCTGCCCGATCTATCAGAATTACAGCAAATTGATCAACGCGGGCAAATTCGAGGATGCAAAATTCCGCCTCGTGCTTGGCCTGAAAGACGTGAACCTCGCCCTCGATACAGCCGAAGCGAGTGCGATGCCTCTGCCCTTGGGGAGTCTGCTCCGTGATCGCCTGCTCGCGTCTATTGCGAAAGGCCGCAGCGATTGGGACTGGACGGCAATTGCACTTGATGTGGCAGAAAACGCGGGTTTGCGGAAAGCGGCCGCCCGGTAGCAGAGTGCTGATTAAGGCACTGGAAATACGAGGGGTGAAAGGGCGTGGCTTCCAGCCCCGCCGAGGGTGCATTCGCATCAATGCGCTCTAGCCCCTGAAGCCATGTTTTCGCCTTCTCCCGGCGATAGGAGGCTCGCGATGAAAGCCTGTTTGCTTCGCGCGACGGCCGATATTCGTATAAATCCGCTCGTCTACACGGAAGTGCCGGATCCGAAGCCGGGCCGTGGCGAAGTGCTGGTGCGGGTCAAGACCTGCGGCGTCTGCCGCACCGATTTGCATGTGATCGAAGGCGAACTCTCGCCGCGGAAGTCTCCTGTAATTCCCGGTCATCAGATTGTCGGCGAAGTCGCGGCCTTGGGCGAAGGCGCAAAGCGATTCCGGCAAGGTACTCGTGTCGGCATCCCATGGCTTCATCACGCGGACGAGACTTGCGAATATTGCCGCGCGGGGACGGAAAATCTTTGCGACAACCTTTCCTTTACCGGTTACACCGTCGATGGCGGATACGCGGAATACGCGGTCGCGCCCGAGGATTTCGTCTATCCGATTCCGAAGGGCTTTCCCGATGAACAAGCCGCTCCGCTGCTCTGCGCCGGAATTATCGGCTTTCGCTGTTTGCGTCTTTCGGGGGTGAAAAAGGGGTCGCGGCTCGGTTTTTACGGTTTCGGCTCAGCCGCGCATGTGGCAATTCAAGTAGCGCTCCACTGGGGGGTCGAAGTTTACGCCTCCACGCGTGGCGAAAAGCATCAGCAGCTTGCCAAAGAACTCGGTGCGGTTTGGACGGGCGACGCGCTTGCAGTGCCGCCGGTCAAGCTCGACGCAGGAATCATCTTTGCGCCTGCTGGCGAAATTGTTCCGCCTGCGCTGAAGGCTCTAAAAAAAGGCGGTGTTCTCGTCCTGGGCGGAATTCACATGAGCCCGATTCCGCAATTCGATTACGATCTCCTCTATCAGGAGCGCGTGATACGCAGCGTCGCCAACAACACGCGCGACGATGGCAATGACTTCCTGCGTGTCGCAGCCGAAATTCCAATTCGTACGCAGGTGAGGACGTACCCCCTTCACGAAGCGAACCTCGCCCTGAACGATCTGAAGGCCGATCGAATCAACGGCTCTGCCGTCCTGGATTGTTCCTGATTGCAGCTGCCCTGATGATGTGCGTTTTTCGTAGATTTTTCTCTGGAAGCCATTCGGCTGCATAGGTAGCAGCCACCGTTGCCCGCGAATTTTGCGGGTGGTTCTCCGTGGGCGCTTTTGCT
>DATEME010000071.1:0-1374 GCA_035275865.1 Candidatus Acidiferrales bacterium
ACGCTCTATGATGTGGTCCTGACCCACGTGACCGACGGAAGCGGCAAGACGGCCACACGTGCCGACCTGCGCGTACGGCCGGTGGTGCAGGGAGCGGTGGTCGTTCTGGAGAACAAGACCGGCCGCATCCTCGCCATGACCGGCGGCTTCTCGTATCCGCTGAGCCAGCTCAATCGCGCGACCCAAGCTGTGCGCCAGCCGGGCTCCGCCATCAAGCCGCTGAGCTACCTCGCAGCACTTGGCAAGGGTTTGCAGCCCAATACGCTGATCAGCGACAATCCCATCACGCTGCCGCCCATCGCCGGCGGGCGCGATTACTGGACACCGAAGAATTATGACCGCAGTTCCAGGGGCACTCTCACCTTGCGTCAGGCGCTAGAGAATTCGCGCAATCTTGCAACCGTCCACCTTCTCGACGGGGGTATAGAGAGCAAACCCGAAGCCAGTCTTAATCGCCTTTGTGATCTTGCCGCGGAAGCGCAGATTTATCGCGACTGTTTGCGGTATTATCCGTTCGTGCTCGGCGCCGAACCGGTACGTCCAGTCGACCTTGCTGCATTCTACGCATCGATCGCAAATGAAGGGCTGCGACCGGCGCCCCATGTTGTGGAATCGATCGAGCGCAACGGCGTGGTCGTCTATCGTCACGATTCGAAACCGTCGGTGGCGATCAAGTCCGTCGACCGCGCCGCCTTCTATCAGCTCAAGACCATGCTGCAGGGCGTGCTGGCGAGGGGCACGGCCCGAGCGATCGCCGGTCTTTCCCCCTATGTCGCGGGCAAGACTGGCACCTCCGACGAGGAGAACGACGCCTGGTTCGTGGGGTTCACCAACGACGTCACCGTCGCGGTCTGGATCGGCTACGACAACGCCGACGGCGTGCGCCGCACGCTGGGCGGCGGCTCGACCGGCGGCCACGTTGCAGTACCGATCTTCGAGACGGTGATCCAGGCGGTGTGGGCCTATGCCGCACCGAAAGTCGCGCTCGCGCCGCCGTCGCCGGAGGCAAAACGCCAGCTCGCGTGCAAATCCGTCGATCTCGAGTCCGGTGAAGCGCAAAGCGGGCGCGCAAAAGCGTTCTCCGAATGCTTCCGAGTGGATCGGAAAGGCAAGACCATCGATACTCAGTATCGCTTGATGTCGCACGAGGAAGTGAGTCACGCCAAGCACGATCGAGAAGACGGCGCGGTTCGTAAAGCAGCCAGCGCGCCTCGCAACGGGAGTGCGCCAGCCCCCAATTCCGGCAATGCGTGGTCACAACACCCTTGGGGACCGCAGCAACAATGGGGCTGGCAGTCGGGGTCTGGACACCAGTGGCGCGATGACCAGCGAGAGTGGAAGCCGAGCTGGTAGGAGGTTCCGCGATCGATGGCA
>DATEME010000072.1:0-1422 GCA_035275865.1 Candidatus Acidiferrales bacterium
CGACTCGATTCGCTCGCGCCGCGGCTCGTAGCCGATGCCGGGGCCGTTTGAGACGCGAATCGTTCCCTGCGCGGTCACCTCGACTTCCGGCTCGATAATGTCCTCTGTCCAGTAACGTTTGCTCGCGGATACGTCTCCGGGCAGAACAAAATTCGGGAGCGTTGACATTGCGATGTTGTGGGCCCGCCCGATGCCCGATTCGAGCATGCCGCCGCACCACACGGGAACATTGCGCGACTGGCACAAATCGTGAATTTGCCGCGCCGAAGCATGCCCGCCCACGCGCCCCAGCTTCATGTTGATGATTCCGCAAGCGCGCATCTCAAGCGCCGCCCGCGCATGTTCAATATCGTGGATGCACTCGTCCAGGCAAATCGGCGTATCGAGCTTTCCCTGCAATAAGAAATGCGAAAAAATATCGTCGTACCCGAGCGGTTGCTCGATCATCATCAAGTGAAAAGCGTCTAACTGTTTCAGCAGCGGCGCGTCTTCAAGCCGGTAAGCCGAGTTCGCGTCCACCATCAGCCGGATGCGCGGAAAGCGCTCGCGCAGCAGTTTCACGGGCTCCAGGTCATAGCCCGGCTTGATCTTAATTTTGATCCGCTGGTATCCGGCGAGAAGCTCCCATTCGACTTTTCCGAAAAGGTCGCGCGTGGTCGGCTGAATCCCAATCGAAACTCCGCACGGAATCTCGGTAAGCGTGCCGCCCAGCAGCTTCCAGAGCGGCATGTTGTTGTGCTTCGCATCAGCATCCCAGACAGCCGTTTCCAACGCAGCTTTGGCCATGTTGTGCCCGCGCACGCGCGCCAGCATTCCGTGAATTTCTTGCGCCGACCCGAATTCCCTGCCCTTCACAAGCGGCCACAGATGGTCCCGCAGGATGTGCCAGGCCGTTTCCACGTCTTCATAGCTGTAAAACGGCCCTTCGCCCGCCGTCGATTCGCCCCAGCCCGAAATCCCGCTGACTTCTGCCTCGACGAGCACGATTCGACGCAAGGTGGTCTTACCGAAGCTGGTCTCGAACGGCGAAACAAGATTGAGGTGAATTTCCCGCAGCGTGAGCTTTTGAATGCGCATGAGAGGCCAAGATTATATCCCGCGCACTGGACGCATGAAGAAAAATCGGGCAGTAATCTCCGAGAAACCCGCGGCACGAGATGTTGCATCTATTTGAATTGAAAGCCGATTGGGGAACCGGCCCGCACGAACGCAGAACTTATGTATTGTGAAATCCGGGCATCGCGTTGAAACTGAATGTGAATTCCCTGCATTTGAGTCGCGAACTTCCCAGCCCGCGAATAGAGATCACAATTAAGGAGGGAGGCTCATGTTAAAACGCATTCTCGTTATCACGCTCGTAGCCCTCGTTACCGTACTCACGGCCGCGGCCTCGGAGAAAGATGATGCCGTCAACCGGGTTCA
>DATEME010000073.1:0-1408 GCA_035275865.1 Candidatus Acidiferrales bacterium
GATCGCATAATTGTCCCGGACCGGGTTTGCTTGTAGCGCTATCGAATTTCGCTTTTCGAACTCCGCCCCCTGCGCAGTGAAAAATTCGCAAACCGTGCGCGAGGGTAGAACCCCCCGCCCGGCCGAAACTTTTTCACGCCCGAAGAAACAACCCCCGCCTGTTCCTGCCCGCGGCGGAGCGGCAAGAAGCTAAACCATCGATGCAGCGCATTGATTGTGTTATTCATTCACGGCCAAGCGGTGTCCTGACGGTACCTTTGGCGTGACCTTTTAACTCGGTTTCGGCACGCTGCGGATGCGCTCAGTGGAAGGGATCGTATAGTGAAAAGTAAATATACGAGGCTGCTGAACCGGCGTGAATTCAGTGGACTTTGCGCAACGCTGGGTTCGTTTGTGACTTCGTCAGGCGCATTTGCTCTTGATGCAGCGACCGACGCGGCCTCAACCGGTGCAGGGCGGACGGTCAAGTTTCCCGACGGCACCATCGTCCCCGCGCTCGGTCAGGGCTCGGCAGGTCTTGGAAAGGGAAGACATCCGATAGCTGAAGAAGAAGAAGCGGTGCGCACCGGCCTTTCGCTCGGGATGACGCTAATCGACACGGCAGAAATATACGGCTCCGAGGAATTTATCGGCCGGGTAATCGCGGATCAGCGCAATCGCGTGTTCCTGGTCTCCAAGGTGTGGCCTAGCCATGTGGCGGGAAAGGGCATCGCGCGGGCTTGTGAGGCGAGCCTCGCTCGCCTCGGGACTGATCACCTCGATCTCTATCTGCTGCATTGGCCGAACGGGGTTACCGATTTCTCCCACGTCGTGAGGGCTTTTGAAGATCTACACGCGGCAGGGAAGATCCGCGCCTGGGGCGTGTCCAACTTCAAAGTCGGCGACATGGAAAAACTGTTCCAGATTCCACAAGGCGATCGCTGCGCGACCAATCAGGTCCCTTACAGTCTCGACGACCGCGGCATTGAACGTGGCCTGCTGCCATGGTGTGAGCGGCATGGCATGCCGGTGATGGCCTATTCGCCGCTGGGCGGCCCCGGAGCCAGCCTGCTGCGTGATCCCACGCTTGCACGTATTGGCGTAGCGCACGGTTGTTCGCCAGCCGCCGTTGCGCTGGCCTGGACCATCCGCAGTGGTCACGTGATTGCAATTCCCGAATCTGGTTCTGTCGCGCATGTAAAGGAGAACGCCGTCGCGCTGACACTGACGCTGACACCACAGGAACTTCAAACACTGGATGCAGCGCATCCGCCGCCTAGCCGCTAATCGAAGGTATTTCTTCGAGTCAGAATGCTCTTTGGATCGAACAACGGCCTCAAGCTGATGCTACGCCGCGAACTCATTTGCGGACAAGCGTGCAATCTTGTGCAATGAGTGGTGCGTTCTAGCGGTGTTGTAGTAGTGCCGT
>DATEME010000074.1:0-1524 GCA_035275865.1 Candidatus Acidiferrales bacterium
CGTGGCTCAACCGCTGCCGCAGACTCACCAAGGATTGGGAGAACCTCAATCGCACAGCGCTCGCGTTTTTGCGCCTCGCCTCAATTCGGCTCATGCTCCGAAAACTTTGTAATCCTCACTGATGTTTCCGGACAGACTCTCAGGACAGAGCGTCGTTACCTCACCATCCAGCTAGTCAATAAACAGTGCGTTCTACCCACAGGAGTGGGTTTTGTCATGTCCGCGCCATCGCCGCGGTCAGCATGCTGGTGAAATCCGCTTTCGGCCGCTCCCGCAAAAGCGTCTCGCCCTTCACCATGTAGTGAACGGCTTCGGCGATATTGGTCGCGTGATCGCCCATGCGCTCGAGATTCTTCGCACAAAACATCAGGTGCGCGCCGAAGGACATCGCGACGGAGTTTTCCATCATATAGGCGAGGACCTCCTGCGATAAACTTGTGCACAACCGGTCGATGTCTTGGTCCCGCGTCCAAACTTCGACGGCCTTCGCGACATCGCGGCAGGCAAAGCTGTCAAGGACATCCCGCAACTGAGCCAGCATGAGAGCAGCCATCTGGCAGACGCCGCGCATTGATTTTCGTGATATGTCTTCGCCATTGATGGCAATGATCCGCTTGCCGATATTCTTGGCAAGATCGCCGATGCGCTCGATCTCATTCGCAATCCGCAAGATCCCGACAATCTCCCGAAGGTCGCCAGCGACCGGCTGCCGGCGTGCAATGGTTTCAACCGCCCTTTTCTCGATGTTGCGTTGCATGGCATCGATTGTCGCGTCGGCGGCGACGATGCGCTTTGCCGGAGCGCTTTCGCGCGTCGTCAGCGCCTCGATCGCCTCGGCAATCTGCCGCTCGGCCAGCCCGCCCATCTCGGCGATTGCCCGCCCGAGCTCCTGCAAATCAGCGTCGAAGACTTTGGTGGTATGTCGGGAATGAACCATGTGGCGGGACCAATCCAAGCCGCGGGGGGCACATGACGCGAAAGGCCCTTCTATAATGGTTCGATGTCCGCGCGATGACGATGATGAAGTTCACACACCATCGCGTTGGCGTTTCAAGCGACCACCGGCGAAAAAAAAGGATCTTCTCATCCACTTCGTGCACGGTGCGCATCGATTGCAGTACTACGACGGCGCGGGCTTGTGCAGCGCCGGCCGAGGCCCGCGCGAGTTATCCACTGCCTTAAAAATTTGCTGGACTCTTTCGGCGCCCTCAAATCGAATCAACGGGAAATTTTGCACGGCGGATCGTGCCCCCATTCGGGGCGCACGATGGTGCCCAAGGCTATGTTGTACGCGACGCAAATGCGCGCTGGCGACTGACCGGCGGACGTTTGTCCTCTCACCAAGGGGTCGCAGTTGGCTGACATATTCGTTCAGTGCCCGCGCACGGGTACGCCAATCTCAACGGGGCTGCGCAGCGAGTGGGTTCTGCTCAAAAGCCTTCCTCGCGTGCCTATTCCGGTGCATTGCCCGGCTTGCGGTCAAACGCATACGTGGGACGCCCAGGATGCATGGATAGGCCCCGT
>DATEME010000075.1:0-1732 GCA_035275865.1 Candidatus Acidiferrales bacterium
GCCGCAACTCGGTGATGATCCCCAACGCTAGTTTCTCGACGTTGCAGCGGGCGTGCTTTTCGATGGCTGCGGCGACGATACGCACCGGTTCAAGTTCTCCCGACGCGAGGGCATTCTACATTCCCAATATGGCGACACAGGATTTTACTGAGGAAGACTATAGCGACCTTGCCGCGCTGGTGCGCGAGGCGATCGATGCCGAGCCCTACCGGATCGGGCCGCGCATGAACAAGCTAAAGCGGCTGCTCGCCAAGCTGGAGCCCGAGAGCGACAAGCCAGCGGCTACAGTGTTTCCGGCGCCGATGCCGAGCGCTCAGCCGAGCCTCTTGTACCAAAACCTAAGGGGCGGCCGTCGCAGGCGTTAGCTCGGTATGTCAGGCAGAGCACGACTACGGTTCAAGTGTAAAAGCTTGAACTTAATCTGACATTCGTTGTTGGTTTCCGAAGCAAAGCCGGCGGGCGCGGCGCGGTTCTCATCCCACGGGAACCGCGCCCGCCCGACCGGCGGAACGGAGATCACGACATGACGCAAGAGCAGAAGATTATTCGGGCGAAAGTGGGCCTGCTGGAGCTTGCCAAACAGCTCGGCAATGTCAGCCAAGCCTGCAAGATGATGGGGTACAGCCGCGACAGCTTCTATCGCTTCAAAGAGCTGTACGACAAAGGCGGCGAGCTGGCGCTGCAGGAGATCAGCCGGAAGAAGCCGATCCTGAAGAACCGCACCGCACCGGAGATCGAAGAAGCGGTCGTTGCAATGGCGATCGAGCAGCCGGCCTGGGGCCAGGTGCGCGTCTCAGAAGCGCTGAAGCGGCGCGGGTTGTCGATCTCGCCGGCCGGCGTGCGCTGCGTGTGGCAGCGCCACGACTTGACCGCGATGAAGCACCGTCTCAAAGCGCTCGAAGCCAGAGCGGCGCAGGATGGCATCCTGTTGACCGAAGCCCAGATCGCCGCGCTCGAGAAAGCCAAGGCCGACAAGGAAGCGCATGGCGAGTTCGAGAGCGAGTGCCCGGGCTACTGCGGCGCGCAGGACACCTTCTATGTCGGCACGCTGAAGGGCGTCGGCCGGGTCTATCAGCAGACCTTTATCGATACCTACGCCAAGGTCGCCTTCGCCAAACTCTATGACCGCAAGACGCCGATCACTGCCGCCGAGATCCTCAATGATCGGGTGGTGCCGTTCTACGAGGAGCACGGCATCCGGCTATGCCGCGTGCTGACCGATCGCGGCACCGAGTTCTGTGGTCGGGAAAGCCATGAGTACGAGCTCTACCTGGCGGTCGAGGATATCGATCACAGCCGCACGAAAGCCAAGAGCCCGCAAACGAACGGAATCTGCGAGCGCTTTCATCGCACGCTGCTTGACGAGTTCTACCGCGTCGCGTTTCGCAAGAAGATCTATCGCACGGTCGACGAGCTGCAGACCGATCTCGATGACTGGCTTATCGACTACAACGAGCAGCGGCCGCATCAAGGCCGCTGGTGTTTCGGCAAGACGCCGATGCAGACCTTCCTTGACGCACTTCCCTTAGCGAAGGAGAAACTGATGGCCGCTTGATCACGAATGACAGATCGAACCGACCCAACAACCAGCAACGTCTGTCAGATCGAATCTTAGCTTATACACATCAGCAACTCACATTCCGACGCCGCTGTTGCGTTGGCACTGCGTTCCTTACCATCGAGAAGAGCCATTTCCCCCAAACACGTCGCCATCGCTGAAGGTGGTTACCAC
>DATEME010000076.1:0-7682 GCA_035275865.1 Candidatus Acidiferrales bacterium
GTCGGCAACCTCACCGGCGTGGCCTACTTGACCGGCGAACTTGGAGCAAAACGGTGGGGCTGATGCACGAGATCGTTCCAAAGGTTGCCGACTTTGCCGTGCTCGCACATCCGACCTATCCGTCCTCCGCGCCGTTCATCAGCGACGTCGCACCGCGAAAGGAAAAACACATCGAGTATCGTGCGGGAATAGACGCGTTCACCTCTTCGGTTACGCCGTGAAATGTAATCTTTTGCTGCCACCGTCGCGTGGCACGCATATATGGACCAAAGCTCCGCCTTCGGGTCGCCGCAAAGCGAGCTGAGAGGGAAGCGCGATCAGAATTCTGATTGCCGGGGCCTCGGCGAGTTCGAGTCCCATGGTGGGATTCGAACCCACGGCGGAGCCGCCGTTGAGGGTCTTGCTCAATGACCCCCGAAATTTGGGAGGCGCCTCTCAAAAACGGCTTTCACGCCTTCCTTGAAGTCTTCTGTCTTGCGTAAGCGTGTTTGCTCCTCCAACTCATGATCGGTCGCCTTCCGCACCCGATCGGCTATATCGCCACGCATGGTCATACGCGTAGCGACAAGGCCGAGTGGTGAATTCTCGCTAATCTCGCTTGCGAGGTTGATCGCCGCATCGCGCACTTGTTGCTGCGGTACCAGCACATCCGCAAGGCCCATCGCGTAGGCTTCCTCACCGGTTACCCGGCGGCTGGTGTAGAAGATCAGCGCCGCTTTGGTTTGGCCGACTACCGCTGGCAATGTGACCGTAAGGCCGAACCCGGGATGAAAACCCAGTCGCGTGAAGTTGGCGCAGAAGCGCGTCTCTGGGCAGGCCACGCGGAAGTCGGCCACCATAGCAAGGCCCAGGCCACCACCGACAGCTGCTCCATGTACCGCTGCGACAATTGGCTTTTTGGTACGAAACAGTCGGTTGCCCTCGACATAAAGTGGCGCGACGCCTGGACCTGGCTCGTTGGGACGACGGCCCTGCCCGTCGAGCGTTGAACCGTCGCTGAAATTGGCACCGGCGCAAAATGCCTTGCCTTGGGCTGCCAGCACGATGGCGCGAATATTGACATCTTCGTCGAAGCTCTCGAACGCCTCTGCAATTTCTTTGATCAAAGGTATATCAAAGAAATTGTGCGGCGGCCGCCGGATCTCGACCAGGGCCACGTGCCCACTCTTTTCGACACCTATGTCACTCATGATGTGTGTATCCCTTATCCGGCTGCGGTGCCGCGCTCTGCCTGTTGCAGGGTGCGCTTGAGGATCAACGCGTCTGCTACGCTGACCCCATCGCCCTTGCCGTGCACGATGACGGGATTGAGATCGACCTCAGCGATGTCGTCCGCGTGATCGGATGCGAATTGTGAAAGTTTGACGATCAGATCGGCTAATGCCTCGATGTCAGCGGGCTGCATACCACGATAGGGTCCAAACATAACGTTGCACTTAAGACGGGAAATTAGTGCGAGCGCGGCTTCACGATCGAGCGGCACTGGCGCGAGTACCGCATCATTCAGCGCCTCAACAAGGACACCGCCGAGACCAAGCATGAGCAGCGAGCCCCAGCATTTATCGCGGCTGATACCAACAATTACCTCGCGTCCGGGTGGCGCCATCGGCTGCACTACGACGCCTTCAATCTTTGCGGCGGGCGCGAAGCGTTTCGCATTCTCAAGCACCCGCTCATATGCAGCCCGGGCGTTCTCAGGGCTGACGTTTAATGACACGGCACCAGCCTCGGTCTTATGTGGAATGTCGCCGGACTGCACTTTCACAGCCACGGCCCCGCCAAGCGCCTTAACGGCTGCTTCGACCTCTGCAGCTGAGCGTGCAAACGTGTACACATTCCCGCCTATGCCGTAGGCCTCGAGTAGTGGACGCGCTTGATACTCAGTGAGGACGGCGCCACTGGCCGCAAGTAGCGCATGGACTTTGGCGCGGGCTGGATGGGGTGTGCTGCGAGCTCGCGGCTTATTCAATGTTCGCTCGCGAAAAGCACGGTAATCGACCATGGCACGCATGGTACGGGCGCAACCAAATGATCCTGTAAAAAGTGGATAGCCAACCTCGTTGAGGATCTCCACGCTTCGCTCAGCCGGCAATGTATAAGTCCACATGAATATCGGCTTGCGAGAATCCTTTTTTAAGCTCTTGAGCTTCGGCAAATCGTGTTCAAGGAAGGCAGATCGCCGCGCAGTCACCACCACCGCGATTGCGTCGATCAGAGGAGATTGCGCGACGATGTGGGCGAAAGTCGCGTAGCCCATTTTGTGGACACCTTGCGCCGTACAATCGACTGGATTTTGTGACGTCCCGTACGAGGGAATGTACTCGTCGATTGACTTGCGCGTCGCGTCGTCCAGAACTGGGACCTCCAATCCTGCCGCAGCACATGCATCTGCCATCCACACCCCGGCGCCGCCCGAGGCGGTACAGATGCCGATGCGCTTGCCCGCCGGCATGCTGTCCCCACACGCGAGGAAGCCAACCGCAAGGTCAATCATGTCATCGAGCTCCTGCGCTTCGATCACCCCGTAGTGGTCGAAGATGGCACGATAGGCCGCGTTCGAACCGGCAAGTGCCGCGGTGTGAGAAGCGACCGCGCGCGATCCTGCTTCCGATCGGCCAATCTTGCCGACGATGATCGGTTTACCGGCGCGCAGTGCCTTTTCAGCAACACGCTTGAACGTTTCGGGTGACTTCACGTCCTCAAGCAGCAGCAGGAAAACGTCAGTCATACCTTCATCAAGCATGTAATCGATGAAGTCTGAAGCTTGCAGCGCGGCTTCGTTACCGGTGGTGACGATGTGCCGGAATTTGAGGTTGCGCGGGCGAGCACGATCGAAAACGGCGAAGCCTAAGCCGCCACTCTGCGAAATCACCGAGACTTGGCCTGTACCGAGCGCGCGTGCAGGTTCGATCGGACCGGCACTCTTATCCATTGCCGGGCTAAAGGTCGGGCAGAGCGCCGCAGCGATATTGGCAAACCCTTCCGAATTGGGCCCACTCACTGCCATGTCGTAGCGGCGTGCAATGACAGCAATGTCATTCTGCATGCGCGCGCCAGCTTCACCTTCCTCAGCAAACCCCGAGGATAGAATGACGGCCGCTTTAATGCGCCTGCGGCCGCAACGCTCCAGCTCCGATGCGATGTACTGCGCTGGAATGATCAGGATCGCGAGGTCGGCAGGTTCAGGCAGAACATCGACTGATGAATACGCTTTTAACCCCTGGACCTCGTTCGCGCCGCGGCTTACCGGATAGATCTTGCCAGCAAAGGGATGACTCAAAATGGTTTCCAAAATTCGCCCGCGTAGCCCCTGTACGTCCGAGGAGGCGCCGACGACCGCGATTGACTTCGGCCATAGCAATTTTCCAATGTCGGGCATTGGGATTACCTGAGGCCTAACCCGCGTGCGATAATGCTGCGCAGGATTTCAGTGGTGCCGCCCTGGATCGTGAGCTTCGGCGCAATGGTGGTGGCAAATGCAAGCTGTTCCTCCAGCGTCACACGATTGGCGATGTCCGGCGCCAGAAAGGCGGAGAGTTCGCGCACCCGGTTGGGCAGCTTCTGCTCCCACACGGTGCCGAGGTCTTTCACGATCGCGGCCTCGACCACAGGCTCTTTGCCGGCCTGCAGCATGCCGGCCACGGAGACCGACATGCGGCGTAATGTGTGGAGTTGCGCGACTAATCGGCCTAGACCATCGGCGCTGCGGGCGTCCGGTTCTGGCCCAATGGCGCGAATAAGTTCAAGCAAGACATAGAACGTTTCAAGGAAGCGTTCCGGGCCGCTGCGCTCATACGCCAGTTCACTGGTCGCTTGCTTCCAAGCGCCGTCGATCTCACCCAACACATGGTCATCAGGAACAAAAGCATCATCGAAAACGACTTCATTGAAATCATGCTGGCCGCTCATCTGATAGATCGGATTGACCTTGATGCCGTCGGTCTTCATGTCCACCAGAAATTGCGTAAGACCATGGCGCCGGTTCTCATTGGTCGGAGGCGACGTACGAAACAGTGCGATCATGTAATCGGCAATATGCGCATTACTTGTCCAGATCTTGCTGCCGTTAATACGCCAGCCTTTGTCGACCTTCGTTGCCTTGGTTTTGACCGCAAATAAGTCCGAGCCGGAGCCTGGTTCGCTCATGCCGATGACGAAGCACAATTCACCTCGACAGATACGGGGCAGAATGTTCGTTTTAACGTGCTCGGACGCATATTTGAGCAAAATAGGGCCGCTTTGACGATCAGCGACGAAATGTGACCGAACGGGCGCATTGGCGACTCGGAATTCTTCTGTCACCACGTAACGCTCGAGGAAACTGCGCTCGTGCCCGCCATATTTTTTTGGCCAGGTCATACCGATCCAGCCCTTGGCGCCAATACGCTTGCTGAAGGCGCGGTCGTGCGAGTCGCCATGCCCCGGACGGTGCGGATCAAAAGTGCCTTGGGCGATTTCGTCGGCGAGAAATGCGCGCACCTCTTGCCGCAAGGCATCGCATTCGCGAGGCAGACGAATTTGATCGAATTGCAAATTCGTGCTCATCGCGACGCGACCATTGGCCAGAACTCGTCCGCACCCTGCTGAGCAACGTGCCTACCAAGCTCGGCGGCCCAATAGCTTTCGCTGCCAAAGTCGTCGCGCCAAGCTAGTATGCGCAGTGTGAAGCGATGCAGGATATGTTCCTTGGTGAATCCGATCGCACCGAAGACCTGATGGGCGATAGCAGCGCCTTCGGTAGCAGCTTCGACACAGCGGATTTTTGCCGAAGCCCCTTCGAAAAATCCTGATTCATCAATATTGTCGCTCTGACCAATTGTACTGGCGGCCGAGCCCGACACGGCGAGCGCAGCTGCCGTTTCCCCAGCGAGCCGCGCGAGGTTGTGTTGGACTGCCTGGAATTTCCCAATTGGCCGTTCAAAGGCGACCCGCTCATTGGCATGAGAGACAGTCAACGACAAAATCGACTCAAGTGCGCCGGCAGTCTGAACGCTGCGGCTCACCGAGCCCATCAGCATCAAGGCTGTATGATCAAGACCGAACGGTGCTCGCGCATAACGCAAAGGCTTCACACGCTGAAAGCGCACGATGTTTGACGGATCACCTGCCAGAGTCTGCCCTTCACCAATCGTGCAGTCGCTTGCAGCGACCAGCGCAACGACAATTGTCCTGCCGTGCGCCAAGACAGCTATGTGTTGCGCCTCGGAAGCGAATGGAATCCCGATTGCGGAACCGCTCAGCGTGCCGTCCTCGTCTAAAATGATACGATCGCAAGGTCGGCTCGGGGCAATTGTCATGGACCCATTCGGTGCTGCCACTCCGGCGCGCGTCAGCAGCCAGCCTGCGAGCAGCGTCTCGGCGAGCGGAACGGCCAAAGCGAACCGCCCGGCAACACCTAACACGGCGAAGCCCTCGGCAAGAGTAGCGCCAGCGCCACCAAGCCGTTCCGGAACCCAAGCGAGTGGTAGGCCGGCATCGCAAAGTGCCTGCCAAAATGGCGCCTTCCAAGCACCGTTATCGAGCCGGTTAATGGTCTGTGGGTCGGCGAGGTCTGCAAAAATTCGGGCCGCCGACTCGGTGACGATATGGTCGCTGTCGTTTGTCACGGTGGGGTTTTTTGTTTCCCTGCGACCATTCGCAAAGAGCCATGGTGAGGTGAGGCGGCAAGGATGGCAAGCCGAGTGTATGGCTGATCAACCGCCCTTCTTTGATAACATCAAAGCTCGTTTCAGGGGGTTCGGCAATCACGGAGGGTTCAATGGTATCAGGGGAGTTTTCCAATAAGGTCGCGGTCGTCACTGGTGGCAGTCGTGGCATCGGCCGCGAAATCGCGGCCGACTTCGCCCGGGCCGGCGCGCAGACGGTCATTGTGTCTTCGTCGGCTGAAAATCTCGCGGCGGCAAGCAAAACGATCGCAGCGGGCGGTCCCGTACCACTCGCCATTACCGCGGATTTGCGCACGCTTGATGGCTGTCAGCACGTGTTCGATAGCGTGAAGGATAGATTCAATCGCTGCGACATATTGGTTTGCTCGGCCGGCGCTACCCGAGCGGGCAACTTCACCGACCTGCCTGATCAGGCTTGGATAGATGGTTATGCGCTGAAGTTTTTCGGCTGTGTGCGTATGTGTCGGTTGTTTTGGCCAATGCTCAAGGCGGCCAAGGGTTCTGTCGTCAATATTGGCGGCGGCGCTGCCCGTTCGCCTGGTGCTGACTTTTCCATCGGTGCATCGGTCAATGCCGCGATGGGAAATTTTTCAAAAGCGCTCTCCCAACTTGGCAAGCGCGATGGTGTTAATGTCAATGTCATCCACCCTGGCGCGACCGAGACCGAACGCTTCTATCAACTGTTAGAACAGCGCGCGCAGGCATCTGGCAAATCGATCGAACAGTTGAAACAAGAGGCAACGGTCAAGGATGGTCTGCGTCGGCTTGGCAAGCCCACGGACATTTCGGCTCTGGTGTTGTTTCTCTGTTCAGAGAAAGCGCGCCACATTCAGGGCACCGCGATCGCAGTCGATGGGGGTTCGACCGTCGGGTACTATTGAGCGCACACCTATCGAGCATACTCATTCGACTATCATCCAGTACAGGCAAAGTCTTGGCCTACATGCTCAAATCAGATTGTATATTTATGAAATAACTGTCGGAAAGGATCAGCAATGAAGATCGAACGTCACGAGACCGGGCCACGTATGAGCAAGGTGGTGATCCACGGCGATACCGTCTATCTCGCCGGCATCGTTGCCGATAGTCCGAAAGGCAAAAGCACGGCAGAGCAGACCAGAAGCATTCTGTCGCAGATCGATAGCTTCCTAGCCACGGCCGGGACCAGCAACACTAAGCTACTCTCGGCCAATATTTGGATCACGGACATGGCGAATTTCGCGGAGATGAACGCGATCTGGGATGCCTGGGTATCGCCGGGCAATACGCCAGCGCGCGCGACCGTTGAAGCCAAACTCGCGTCGCCCGATTACAAGGTCGAGATCATGGTGGTGGCGGCACGCTAGCTCTGTCAGCCCGTGCAACGCAGTTTGGTGATTCCATTCTGGTGAAATGTCAGCGCTTAGATGCGATTGCGCGAGCGACCGACGCCGACCGAGGCGCCCCCATCCCCACCCTATGCCGTGGGGATCACCTCGCGCTCAAGCGATCACCTCGATCGTCGCGATCACCTCAATCACGTCAATCCGCCTCGACCCCTCGGGGGGCTTTCGCCGGCGGGCGTGACGATTGCCGCCGGCGGGCGAGGGTAGCGGTTCCACAGACGGGGGGCTTTCTGTGGTGTTTGGCGTGGGCAGAGGCGGCGGTGCGAGTGGCGAAGGAAGCGGCGACCACGGCTTCGACCTCGCGGTTTGTGCCGGTCACCTTACCGGCTGGCAAGGCGTCCTAACCCCGCCTTCCATCGCGCCCTCGCCATCTGCCGCCTGCAGCCAAGGCGCAGCCCCTCGGATTCAGAACAATTCAGGTCCGCCCCAAGGACCTGCCACGGGGTTGGTGATAGGCTGAGGGTGCGGCGGACCGACTACGAGGGGGAGCCCTCGTGTCAGGTATACGACGGCGCGATTTCGTCATCCTGCTTGGCTGCGGCGCGGCGGCAGCGTGGCCGCTGGCGGCACGCGCGCAGCAGCCAGCGATGCCGGTGATAGGTTTTCTCAACGGTGCATCGCCAGAGAAGTA
>DATEME010000077.1:0-1075 GCA_035275865.1 Candidatus Acidiferrales bacterium
GCGAGTTTATCGGTGATCATGACGCGGGGTGACCTCATTTGCCGCTTCAGGAGCTTGCGCAGCAGGCGCTTGGCCGCTTGCTTATCGCGGCGGCGTTGGACCAGGACGTCGAGCACGACGCCGGCCTGGTCCACGGCTCGCCAAAGCCAATGCTTCACCCCGGTAATTTTGAGCACGAGGCGAGTGGCGCGGGGCAGTTGCATCCCCGCGCTCTCTCAGAACCGGACGTGATACTCTCGCATCATCCGGCTCCCATTGTTCGGCCGCGTCCATAGAGCAGACCCCAGTGAGCAAACAGCCGAGGCTGATGGCGTGCGATGCGCGCCAGCCAGTGTCGGGATCGCCGCTTGTGCCCGCGCAAGGACTTGAACTTTCCGCTCGCCCACCGCGCCAAGGTCAGGTCGATGCGCTGCAAGGTTGGGTAGAGGGCCGAAGGACAGAACCGCCCATAGTAGTTGATCCAGCCACGAATGTGTGAATTGAACATACGCGCGAGATCATCCAGGCCTTTGTCACTCCGCCGATGCATCGACCAACTCCGGATAGTCCGACGGATCGCCGTGAGCGCCTTTGTGCTGGCTGCAGGACTGAACGAGACGCCCATGCCCCCGGCCCTCTTGCTCACCATTCTTGGCCTGAACGTGTAGCCGAGAAAGTCGAACTTAAAGGTCGGATGGTTCTCGCGCCTACTCTGATCCTTGCAATAGACGATTTTCGTCTTTTCAGGATGCAGCGTCAGTCCGCATTCAGCAAACCGCGTCGCAAGAGCAGTCCGCAGTGCTGTGGCTTGGTCTTCATCACGACAGTGACAGATCGCATCATCGGCATAGCGCTCGAACAGTATGTCCGGGAAGTTCCGGCGCATCCACACATCGAACGCATAGTGCAGAAAGAGGTTGGCCAGGAGGGGGCTGATGACCCCGCCCTGCGGCGTCCCTCTCTCTCGCCCGATGAGGCTCCCATCCGCCATCTGCATCGGGGCTTTCAGCCATCTGTCGATGTATAAAAGCGCCCACGGGCAATCGGTGTGCTTGCGCACCGCCCGCATCAGCAGTTCCGGTTCAATGCTGTCAAA
>DATEME010000078.1:0-8973 GCA_035275865.1 Candidatus Acidiferrales bacterium
CGACGTAATCAATTCGCGCGATGGCTCCTGAAACACGCTTAGCCCACGGCGGATCTTCAATCAACCGCAGCACAAGGAAGAGAGCCGCGATGCCGACGGGCAAATTAATGAAAAAAATCCAGCGCCAGCTGTAATTGTCCGTAAGCCAGCCGCCAAGCGTCGGACCGATCGTCGGCGCCACGATAACTGTCACGCCGTAGAGCGCAAAAGCCAGGCCGCGCTTTTCCGGCGGAAACGTATCCGCCAGAATCGCCTGAGCAATAGGCTGAAGCCCGCCGCCTCCGAGCCCCTGCAACACGCGGAAAAAGATAATCGCGCCCAGCGTCGGCGCGATCCCGCAGAGCAAAGAGCTGACCGTAAAAATCGTGAGGCAAATCATGAAGAAACGCTTCCGGCCGAAGACCGTCACAAACCAGCCGCTAATTGGCAACACGATGGCGTTCGAAACGAGGTAGGACGTTAGGACCCACGTGCTTTCGTCATTGCTTGCGCCTAGATTCCCCGCCATGTACGGCAGCGCGACGTTCGCGATGCTCGTGTCCAGCACTTCCATGAACGCCGCTATCGCAACAACTACGGCAATCAACCAGGGATTGAAGCTAGGCTGCCATGCTACCGGAACAGCGGGCGCAACCACTTCCGGCTGCGCGACAGCATCCCGCAGCACGCCATTCGGATTCGCATTCGACGCTTGGGCTGCGCTTGCCATAACTCAAAAGCCTTCTACTCCGCGAGCCGGTTCCAGGTGGTTTCGCCCGGCCAACCGAAACCCTGGTGCTAGGCAGGATTCGATGGCTGCCCAGCCCCCGAGGATTCAAGAGGCGGCGTCAACGAGCGTCCAGGTGGCGACTTCAGCGCGTAGGCACAGCATTTTTGGATTTGCTGCATTCCGATCCGTTAACTCATCGTAAACACGCTATGTTGTTGAAACTACCCTCGAGCTGGCGGGGGTGTTAGGTTGGGTGTGGGCGATCTGCCACGCCACGTATAACTCCTCCCGCAGGTCGCTGCAACCTTATGCCATATTCTGAGGAAGTCGCGGACGATTCGGGCCGCCGCTTGAGCGAAAGAGGCGGGTCGAGAATCAAGACGATCATCACGCTCGCGATCGTCTTCGGCATGGGGTTCACCGCCTTCAAAATCGTACCCCCTTATTTCGCAAACTATCAGTTTCAGGATGCGATAGAAACGGAATCGCGATTTGCGCTAACCGGCTATCCCAAGCGCAATCAGGACGATATACAGGATGAAGTCTACAAAAAGGCGCAGGATTTGGGACTGCCGGTGACGCGCGACGACATCCATGTGGAGATGACTGCCACTAATTGCGATATCTCGTTGGACTACTCGGTTCCCATCGATATGAAGGTCTACCAGTTCGTAGTACCGTTCCACGATCACGCAGACAACCACACAATTTAAGAATCGCGCTAGAATGGCAGTGCGCGTGATTAACGTCATTCTGGCACCGCCACCCGCCTGCGGTGCTTGGGAGCGCTGCGTCCGAGGAGCCAGCCGCAGCGAAGCTGTACGTTGAGACGACTTGGGGTCTGAGCGGAGAGACGCTTTGCGCATTCGAATTACCCGCGGTTTTTGGAGTTCCCCGGTTGGAGTCGCGATTCTCGTGGTGTTTCTGGCCGCGTTTGTCGCCGGCGCCGGGGTATTGACCTACTATTACGTCGCGTTCGGCAAGCTGATCGACCAGCGGCTGACGGGGCAGATATTCGAGAATACGTCCTCGGTCTATACGGCGCCCGGGCGGATATTCACGGGCGAATCGCTGCGCGAATCGGAATTGACGAGTTATCTGCTTCGCGCGGGATATCAGGAAAGCGATGTGGCCGGCTCGGCCGGTTATTTCAAGGTTTCAGGCGCTTCCGTAGAGATATATCCCTCGCCGTATTCGTATTTCCGCGGGCGCAACGCTTTGAAGGTGATTTTTTCGCCGTACGGTGTGGATCGAATCATGCAGTTGCCCACGAATACGCCCGCTGCTACCGCCGAGATCGAGCCGGAACTGCTTACGAATCTTTTTGACAGCACGCGGGAAAAGCGGCGGATCGTGCGATATGACGACTTGCCGCCGGATCTGGTTCATGCGCTGCTCGCGGCGGAAGACAAACGCTTTTTCGAGCATGGCGCGCTCGATTTCGTGCGCGTGTTTGGGGCGGCGTTTTACGACCTGCGCAGCGGAGAAAAGGCGCAGGGCGCGAGCACGATCGACATGCAGGTGGCACGCACGTTTTTCTTCACGACGCGGCGCATTTGGAGCCGGAAACTGAAGGAAATCCTGATGGCGGCCGAGCTCAACGAACGCTTTTCGAAGGAGCAGATTCTGGAGCTCTACGCCAACGACATTTATCTCGGCAATCGTGGGAGCTTCTCGATTCGGGGATTCGGGGAAGGCGCGCAGGCGTACTTCGGCAAGGATGTTCGAGAACTGAATCTTGGGGAGTGCGCGTTTCTGACGGGTATTATTCGTTCGCCCAATCGTTATTCCGCCGCGGAACACCACTTGGACCGCGCAGATGAGGCGCGCGACCGCGTGCTGGCGCAGATGGTGGATGACGGCTACATCACGAAGGATCAAGAAGACGAAGCGAAGAAGATGAAGCTGCACTTCGTGAACGGCGGGACGAACAGCAGTGCCGCGCCCTATTTCGTCGATATGGTGAAGGACCACCTGCTGGAGAAATTCTCGGAAAACGACCTTGAGACGCAGAGCTATCGGATTTACACGACGCTCGATCCGGATCTGCAGAACGCGGCGGCTGAGGCAGTGCAAATCGGCATGCAACAGGTGGACAAGCTGCTCGCGCGGCGCTATGCGATCTGGAAAAAACGGGGCGAGCCTGTGCCGAAGCCGCAGGTGGCGCTGGTGGCGCTCGATCCGAAGACGGGCGAGATTCGTGCGCTCGTCGGCGGACGCAATTATGGCGAGAGCCAGTTGGATCATGCGCTCGCCCACCGGCAGCCGGGTTCAGTGTTTAAGCCGTTTGTTTACGCAGCAGCATTTAATGATTCGATTCAAAACCAGGAACCGATCGTGACGCCGAGCACGACGGTGGACGACGTGCCGACGACATTCGAATTCAACAATCAGGATTACACCCCGAACAATTACGGCGAAGAGTTCTATGGCACAGTGACCGTGCGCGACGCACTGATGCGCTCGCTCAACGTGGCCACGATCAAAGTGGCCGAGATGATCGGCTATCAGCGAGTAGTCGATATGGCACGGCAAATGGGCGTGCAGGATAATCTGATGGCGACGCCTGCCCTGGCGCTGGGCTCTTACGAGATGACGCCTATCGAGTTAGCAGCGGCATATACGGCTTTTGCCGACAATGGCGTGCGAGCCGAGCCCCTCTACATACGCAATGTGGTGGACGATCAGGGCAATACGGAGGAGACGAACGCGCCGCAGACGCGGCCCGTGCTCGACCCGCGCGTTTCTTTCCTGGTCACGAGCCTGATGGAAGATGTGATCAATCACGGTACGGGGTATCCGGTACGCGCAATGGGTTTCGAGGCGCCGGCGGCGGGCAAGACGGGCAGTTCACACGACGCTTGGTTCTCCGGTTACACGTCCAATTTACTTTGTGTGGTCTGGGTCGGGTTCGACGACAACCGCGACATCATCCTGACTGGCGGCCAAGCCGCCGCGCCGATCTGGGGCGAGTTCATGAAGCGCGCCGTTGCACTGCCGGAGTACCACAATACGGCCAATTTTGAGCCGCCCGACGGTGTGGTGGAGCAGGAAATCGATCCCGATACGGGCATGCTGGCGGCGCCCGCTTGTCCGAAGATGGTGCCGGAATATTTTGTGGCAGGGACGCAACCGACGCAGTATTGCGATTCTTCAAATACCGCCGCGCAAGGCAGCGGACCGGGCGAATGGCTATCACATCTTTTCGGCGGCGGAGGCAATCCCCCACCGCCTCCGGCGCCGGGCGCCGCGCCTGGTCCGAATCGTCAACCGAATGTGGCAAGCTCACCTCCCACCCAGCAGTCTCCATCTGATGAGACGGGGCAACCGGAGCAACCGAAGGAGAAGAAAAAGAGCGTCCTCAACAAGATATTTGGTATCTTTGGGGGAGACGACAAACAGCCTGCGGACAATTCAAAGCCACAGCATTAGGGGAGTATCCGCGGGCTTTCGGTCCCGTTGTGGCAAAAGGAGAAGGGTATGAGAAATCTTGCCCTTTTCGCCGTTCCCGCAGTACTTATTTTCACACTGTCGGTGCATTCCCAGGAAAGTAGGGGTGCGTCCGTTAGCGAAACGTCTTCCACCGCGCCTGCAATGACCCCTGAACAGACCGCTGAAATGCGCGCCGACATTCTCATGGCCCGCAAGGAGTATGCCGCGGCCATCGACGTATATCTCTCAATTGCCCGTGACCGGAAACTGCCTGCGGAAGAACATAAGGGCTTCTTCGGGAGACTTTTTGCCGGAAGCGGCGAACCCAAGGGGGATGCGCAGGATCGGCACCACGACGCGGTCCTCTTGAATAAGCTTGGAGTGGCGTACCAGGAATTGGGGGGAAATGACGCCGCCGAGTCGTATTACAAGCGTGCGGAAGCGGCGGACAAGACGTTTGCGACGCCTGTGAACAACCTCGGAACGCTGGAATACGGTCTGCACCACTATTCGAAGTCGGTTAACTATTACAAGCGCGCGCTCAGGATGGGTGCTTCCGAGGCGACCGTTTACAGCAATCTCGGCTACTCATATTACTCGGCGAAGAAGTACGACTTAGCGATGGATTCGTTCAATAAGGCGCTGGCGATCGATCCAACGATCTTTGACAACCACAGCGGCGCGGGCGGGTCGATCATGCAGCAGCGTTCGGCGCCCGATCCCGGCACGCTGAACTTCTTCCTTGCGAAGGCCTACGCTCGATTGGGCGATGCCGAGCATGCGGCGCATTATCTGAAGCTCGCGCGCGACTACGGCTACAAGGACATGCCCTCCGTGAGCAAGGACAAGGATTTTGCGGCGGTGATAAAGGATCCTCGCGTCCAGGACGTGCTGCACAATCGCCCGTCGTTCACGGATGCGGATTCAAAGCCCGTTGCGAACTGACGCGTGACGTGAGCGAAGCGAACGGTTGGCTCTTTCGGACGCGCTTCTTGCTATAATGCAAGCCCGACATGCATTTTCGCACATGGCGGCGACTGCTCCTTCGTGCGTGTGTATCGACATGCGGGTTGTTTTGTCTTGTAACCACAAATGCGGTGCTGCGCGGCGCGCAGACGGCCGCCCCGGCTGCACCTTCCTCGTCTAATTCGGCTTCACAGGTCGTGCAACTTCGCATTGACGGCGAAATTGAGCCGATCCTCGCAGAATACCTTCTCAACGGCATTCAGCAGGCGAATCGCGAACACGCTGCGCTAATCGTGATCACCATCGACACGCCCGGCGGCCTTGACACGTCGATGCGGCAGATCGTGCAGGGGATCCTGCAGTCGAGCGTGCCTGTTGTCGGCTACGTCTCTCCTACCGGCGCGCGGGCTGCTTCGGCAGGATTTTTTATTTTGATGTCGACCGATGTGGCGGCAATGTCTCCGGGGACGGAGACGGGGGCGGCGTCGCCGATCATGGAAATCGGCGGGCAGGTAGTGCAGATCGATCCGACGCTGAAGAACAAGATTTTTAACGATGCGACCGCGTTTCTGCGCAGCTATACGGGAGCACGCGGGCGGAACGTGCAATTGGCCGAAACGGCCGTAACGGATGCAAAGGCCTTCAGCGCCCAGGAAGCGCTCGACGGCAAATTGATCGATCTCGTGGCCGGGTCGCAGAGCGATTTGCTCTCGCAGCTCAACGGACGAACGTTCAAGCGACTGAACGGCACAACGGCTCAAATTTCGTTGGCAAATCCCGTCGTAACGCCGATCAATATGACGGGCCGCGAGACGTTTCTTTCGTGGGTAGTCGATCCGGACGTCTTCTTCATTCTGCTGATCGTCGGCGTGCTCGGTTTATATACGGAATTCACGCATCCGGGCGTATTTGCGCCCGGCGTGATCGGCGCGATTTGCCTGGTGCTGGCGCTCTTTGCCATGCACATGCTACCGATCAACGTGGCCGGGCTGGCCCTGATCGCGCTGGCCATGGCGCTCTTTGTGCTGGAGGCGAAATTTCCGACGCACGGCATTCTGGGCGTGGGAGGCGTGATTGCGATGGTACTCGGCGCACTGATTCTGGTTCGAACGCCAATGACCGGAATGGGGGTCAGCTTGAGCGCAGCGCTTGGGGTGGCGATCCCGTTTGCGGTGATCGTGGTCATTTTGATGCGCCTGGTTTTGCGTTCGCGCACCTGGAAGCAATCGACCGGCAGGGAAGAGTTGATTGGGGAAGAGGGCGAAGTTACCGAACCTGTGGCTGCGGAAGGGATCGGCCTGGTTCGCGTGCACGGAGAGATCTGGCGGGCGGCGATTCAGGGGAACCAGAGCCTGACGAAGGGGCAGCGCGTTCGCGTGAAGGGCATTCAGGGGCTTACGCTCGAGGTCGAGCCGGTGAAGTCTGCGCCGGCCGTCTCGTGACCTACAAGCGATTTTGTCCGAAGTAAGTGTCTGGGTGGGCCACACTTGCCCGCCTGGAGGAGGATATGAACTTGGATTTCATCACGATCGTCGGCGTCGCAGGAGTCGTCATCTTCTTGTTCTGGTTGATGAACTCCGTCTACGTGATTAAAGAGTGGGAGCGCGGCGTTGTGCTGCGCTTGGGACGAATGCTGCCGGAGCCAAAAGGAGCTGGGCTCCAGCTCGTTCTCTATCCCATCGACAAGCTCACGCGCATCTCGCTGCGCATCGAGACCCTCGATGTGCCGGCGCAGGACGTGATCACGCGAGACAACGTCTCGGTGAAGGTGAACGCGGTCTGCTACTTCCGCGTGGTGGACGCGAACCGCGCTCTTTCGCAGGTGCAAAACTATCTCTACGCGACGTCGCAGCTCGCGCAGACGACGCTTCGCAGCCTCGTGGGCCAGTTCGACCTCGACTCGATTTTGTCCGAGCGCGAAAAGGTAAATGCGCAGTTGCAACTAATCCTTGACCAGGACACGGAGCCTTGGGGTATCAAGGTAACGAAGGTTGAGGTCAAACAGGTCGATATTCCCGAGTCGATGCAGCGCGCCATAGCGCGGCAGGCAGAGGCAGAACGGGAGCGGCGCGCGAAGGTGATTGCGGCGGAAGGCGAGTTTCAGGCGTCCGCTAGATTGTCCGAGGCGGCGGCGGTATTGGAGAAGGAGCCGGCGTCGATTCAACTGCGCTACTTACAGACGTTGTTCGAGATCGGGGTCGAGAAAAATACAACTGTGGTATTTCCGCTGCCGATCGACATTATTTCGCAGTGGATGAAGTTTGCGGGAGGCAACGGCAAGCTGAATGGCAACGAACGGTAAACGCGGCGGCGATCGGGTCCTCGAAAGCCGCCATTTGATCGGGCTCTTCCTGGGCGTGGTGCTCCTTTGCGGGGTTTTCTTCACGCTCGGATACGTGATGGGGCGCACGCAATATGGCGGAGCGGTCCATGCGGAGACGATTGCGCGCCGTTCTGTGACTGCGTCCGCGCCTGTTGCGGCGGACACGTCTAAGAACACGAGCGCTGCGGCTCCGGCGCCCTCCGAGTGGGATTTCTATCCGAAAAGGGATAGCGCAAAAAAGAATGATGTGATTTCCGCAAAGCCGGAACCGACTGCGGCGCTTCAGACCGTCGCCGAAAACCCCGCGCCTGAACCATCTGCGACTCCGCCCGAGCCGGTAGTGTTTTCGACGAAAACGCACACGGCGCCGCCTGCGTCCCCTACGCATGTTGCGAAGGCGTCAATCGTTTTGCAGGTGGCCGCACTGCGCCATGAAAGCGACGCGGTGGAGATGTCGCGGCTGTTGCGGAAGAAGCACTTTCCCTCGTTCGTTTCGTCCCCGCTCCGCGGCGAAACACTCTATCGCGTGCAAGTTGGTCCTTATGCCGACGAGCACGCGGCGGACACGGCAAAAGCCGCCCTTGACCGCGCCGGATTCAAAGCTATCATTAAACATTAGACCGAACTTTGACTTTTGCCGCCAAAACAGCGGACGCAAAAGCGCCGCTTGCTGCGCCGCACTCCAACTTTGTTGCGCACCAAATGAACTTTTCATGGCGCGTGCGGCTGCTGCTCGCGCTGTCGAGCGGCGCGCTGCTTGCGCTCGCTTTTCCTGATTACAACCTGCCATTGCTCGCGTGGGCTGCGGTCTGCCTGCTCATACTCGCCTCGTATGGGGCGCGGCCTGCCGTTGCGCCTCTTTATGGCTTCGCGCATGGAATGGTTTTCTTCCCGATGTGCCTGCCGTGGATGGCGACCGTGATGCAGCAGTACGGCAATGTAAATCCGCTGCTTTCGGCCGGAATACTTGGGCTTGTGGGCGTCACGGGCGGGATTCTCGTCGCGATATTTTCGTGGGGAGTGGCGTTCGTAGGGCGCAAGGGAGCGGCTGCGGCGTGCCTTGCGGCGCCGTTTCTCTGGGTTACGGTGGAATTTTTGCGCGGACATTTGCCGATTTTTGCTTTTCCATGGAACCTGCTTGGATATGTGGCGAGCGACAGCCTGGCATTTTTGCAGATCACGACGGTCACCGGCATCTGGGGACTGAGTCTTCTGATCGCGGCTTTCAATGCGATGCTTGCTTACGCAATTCTTTCGGGCAGACATCGCGCCTGGCAAGCGACGCTTGGGTCTGCGGCGGCGCTGATCCTGCTTGGGGTAGGCGGATCGTACTTTGTTCCCGCGGCTGAGCCGCATCACGTGGCGCACCTGGTGCAGACGAATTTTCCGCAATACGAGCAATATCCTCCCAACTGGGATGCCACGCACGTGAACGATCTCAATCAGCTCGCACAGATCGGCATCGAGGCGGCGAAGCGCGAGCCGGGCGTGATTATCTGGCCCGAAGCTCCCGCGCCGCTCAGCCTGCAGGATGCTTTTTTTG
>DATEME010000079.1:0-22347 GCA_035275865.1 Candidatus Acidiferrales bacterium
GGGACAAGCGATTTTGTCTTCATCCACGCGCGGCCATAGAAAAATCCCGCAATGGAGGCGAGCAGCACATATTTCCAGTTTGGAAATGGCGGATGCAAAATATGCGAGAGACCGAAAATGATGGATGCGACGATCAAGCCGGCCCACTCGTTTGAAAAGCTGCGCGATAGCAGGTTCTGCAGAATTCCGCGAAAGAGAAACTCCTCCGGCCAGGCGGTAAAGAAGAGAATGCCGATGAGCACGAGGGGCTGAGCCCGGTTGATCGACGGCGCGTACGTGATGAAGTGAATCTTTATCCCCAGTGGGATCGCAATCGCCGCGAATACGAGGAGGTTAAACCCGAAATTGAATCCGAAGCCGCGGCGCCACTCGAGTGAATAACCGGCATCATCCAGGCGACGCACCAGGATAAATGCGGTCACGCCGGTGGCAAGGGCCAAGAGAATCGAGAGAACGTGCGTCAGCGGTGGTGGGTAGGGAAACATCCAATACAGCCACTGCGCCCACAGCGGCAGCCACAGACAGACGGCGGCCGCATAATCTTGCCAAGCGCCGGCTGCGCGTCGGCTGCTGCTGCCGGCGAGCAAAACGGGCGCGAGCACGTAAGCGGCGCCGCCAAGCGCTGTCTTCCAATTTCCCACCACAAGCAGGGAATAACCAAGCACTGCAGCCAGAGGGTACAACACAGCGAGCGGCGCGGCGCTTCCGAGCATGCTTTCGATGCGCGCCAGCACGTCCGGTACAGCCAGGAAAAGCTCAAACGCGAACAAGGCTGCGGCAACCACCAACGCCAAGGCGAATCGCCGTCCGCCGTATCCCATGTAGCTGCCGGCGAAGCCAGCCGCCATCACGATCACAGCCCAAACTGCGAACGTCACCGCGATTCCGATCCTGCGTGAATTAGTGCTCGCCGACATCGGTGACGATTCTACTGGACCTTTCGCGCCTCTCGCTAAGAACTTGATTTGCACGGCAGCCTCGGCGATTCTGATCATCAAGATGGCGACTGCAAACTCAGCCGCAAACAGAATCGACTATCTAGATTGGCTTCGCGGATTTGCCGTGGCCGGTATGTTCGAGGTGCACTGCTACGACGCGTGGCTCGGCGGATCCGCGCGCCAATCATCCTTTTTCCGCTGGAGCCAGCTGAGCGGCACGCTTCCTGCGCCGCTATTTATATTTGTTTCGGGCATTACATTCGCGCTGATCACGAAAAGCCTGCGCCGCAAGGGCGTCGAGCCAAACAAAGTCGCCGCGCGCACGATCCGACGCGGCGCCGAAATCCTTGGGTTGGGATTGCTGTTCCGTTTGCAGGAATTTGTTTTAGGTCAGCCGGCAGCGCCAGTAAGCGACTTGGGTCGCGTCGATGTGCTGAACGTAATCGGCATCACGATCATGGGGATGGGCGGCCTTTGCTGGCTGGCGCGGCGTCCGCTTGCGGCTGCTTTGGCGTCGGTTGGCGTCGCCACTGCAATGTCGATGCTCACACCGCCCCTCTGGAATAGCTGGCGCCCGCACTGGCTGCCTTGGTACCTGGAGTCCTACATCAACGGCGTTCACAATCTCGGTGCCCCGCAACCCTGGCTCTTCCCGATATTTCCGTGGGCCGCGTTCGGATTCGCAGGGCTTGCCGTGGGATTTTTCGTTTTCAGCGGATGGGCCTCCAACCACCGTTCGCAGTCGCTGGCAGTCGTTGGAGCTGTGGGCGTAGCGGCTTTCTTCCTTTCGGAATGGTTCGACTCGCTGCCCGTTCGTCTTTATGCCGTTTACGATTATTGGCACACGAGTCCCGCCTTTTTTCTCGCTCGGGTGGGAATTGTGATGGGTATTATCGCCGCAGTGTACGCGTGGTGCCGTTGGGGATTGGGCGCGGCGGGTTTCAGCCCTTTCAAACAACTTGGACGGACCTCGCTGCTGGTTTACTGGGTCCACATCGAGTTTGTCTACGGGCGTTTCACGATCCTCACGCAACAGGCGCAATCGATCTGGATGGCCACCCTTGGCCTGATCGTAATCTTCGTCGCCATGCTGCTGCTGTCCATCGTCCGCACAAAAGCGAAGGGGCATGGCCGAGAAATTCTTGCCTGGATACGACGCCTGCCGCAGGCGGCAACAGGCGATTGAATGCCAGCCACTCTTCCCATGAGACAATAGGTAACGACGGTTCCGACGAATGTTGCGTAAATATCGAAAGTACCTCTTGCTGCTGCTCGGCGCCGTCGCACTCGCCTTCTTCCTGTACAAATTTCTGTACAAATTCCGTAATTCCGTTTCGCTGCAGGGATTCCACTGGTCAGACGTCGGCGCCTCAATTCGGCAGGCAAGCTTGCCTCTCTTGTTGCTTTCCATCTTGACGATCTTCGCGTGCTACGCGGTCCGTTCTCTCCGCTGGATGCGTTTCTCACGTTCTCTGGGGAAGTCCAATTTCTGGAGCGTCTACGGCGCCACGCTTATGGGCTTCTCTTGCGTCTTCCTGCTCGGACGCCCTGGCGAACCGGTGCGCCCCGTGCTGATCGCGCGCAAAGAATCTCTTTCGATGCCGGGGATGTTCGGGGTCTATTTACTGGAGCGGATTTTCGACGTCGCTGCATCGGTCGTTCTCGCCGGTCTGGCGCTGTTGCTTTTTCAAAAAGCGGGCTCGCTCGACGCCGAAGAGATTCACCTCATCACGATCGCTCGCTCCACAGGCGTCGCACTTTTTCTTGGCCTCGTCGCAGTCATCGTTTTCCTAGTCTATTTTCGTTTCCACGGCGGCGAATGGCTGTCGCGCCGCCTCCAACATCCCGCGTGGCGAAGAGGCTTCCGCGCCCGCGTTGCTTCGCTTCTCGAAGGCTTCAGCGATGGCCTGCAAGCGGTCCGCACATGGAGCGATCTCGCCATATTAGTCGGCTATTCCGTGGTGCATTGGTCGCTGGTAGTTGTCGTTTATCTCTGCGTTGAGCGCGCCTTCGGCGGCAACTTGGCGGCGATTTCCATCGGCGGCACGATTCTCGTACTAGCATTCACGCTGGTCGGCTCCGCCGTGCAGCTTCCCGGCGTGGGCGGCGGCGCGCAGGCTGCCACCTTTCTGGTTCTCACCGTTGTTTTTGACATCGCCAAAGGCCCCGCGGCGACGGTTGCGATTTGCGTATGGCTGATCAGTTTCGCGTCTTGCTGCTTTGTCGGGATTCCATTATTGTTTCGCGAAGGTTTATCGATGAGCGATTTGCGCCGCATCACTCGCGAAGAGAAACGCGAAAGCGAAGCCGACCTTCTGGCCGAAGCCGAGCGCGCCGCCCACGTCGAGGACTCGCCTCGATGAAATGTCCGTTTTGCCAGCATCTCGAAGATAAAGTGGTCGATTCGCGCGAGGCCCGCACAGGCGATCTCGTCCGCCGCCGCCGCGAATGCCTGAAATGCAATCGCCGCTTCACCACATACGAACGCATTGACGAGATTCCGTACATGGTGATCAAGAAAGACGGCCGCCGGGAAAAATTCGACCGCCAGAAAATCCTTCAGGGACTGCTGAAAGCATGCGAAAAGCGGCCTGTTCCGGTGGGCAAACTCGAATCCATCGTCGATGAAGCCGAAGCCTTCGTCAGCGAAACGTCCGAACGCGAACGCACGACGACGGAAATCGGCGAGCTGCTCATGAATCGCATCAAGAAGCTCGACAAAGTGGCCTACGTGCGTTTTGCCTCGGTCTATTTGGATTTCAAGGATGTGAAAGAGTTTATGGATGAGCTAAAGGGCCTGCTGAAAGACCGCGCGAAAAAGTGAGTCCAAATCTACGCCTTCCAAACGCCTGCAGCAAACGTCTTGATTGTGCGAAAACCCAAACGCTCATACAGTTCGACGGCACGTCGATTACTTGCCGTCACGGTCAGCGATAACGATTCGTAGTTGCGTTGCCGCAGCACGTCAATCGAGCGCTCCATCAACTGGCGTCCGATCTGATGCCCCTGATATCCGGGCATGACGCAAATTTGCGTCGTATGCCCCACGCGATCGGCTACCGTCGAAGTCAAAATCATCCCGGCCAGCCGGCTCTCGCCCGCGGGACGCACCACAAACGAGGCCTCTGGCAGGAAAGTGCCGCAGCCGGGCAGGAGCACGATATTGCGCAGGAACTTCATGCCACCGGCTTCGCTCCGGTATTGGTCGTTGATCTCGGCGTCCACGTGGTCTGCGTAGGCTAACTGAATCAGCCGCGCAGCCGGCTCAAAAATGCGATCGGCCCACGGCTCCATCAACAGTCCTGTGGATAGCGGCCGCCGCGTCATTTGCGCCTCGCTCAGCGGCAGGAGCATGAATTGGCGCGTGTGCAGGTTGAAATCCGGCGTAAGGAACGCGGGATCGATTTCCGTCCCAAAGGGCATCAGTTGCGCTTCAATTCGCTGCAATCGCGGCGTCGCGCGCAGCGCGGTGAGAATCTCGCGCAGCAATCGTTGTGTCACCGGTGCTTGCTCGGCATGGGAGGAGACAAAGAGTCCACCGATAAGACCCTTGTGGTCTTCGAGGACGTAAAAACCATAACCGGCCGGCTGGCCGTTTTCCGTTGCCACGGACCCGCCAAGAGCCCGCGAATCCACGAATCGCCGGATCAAATCGATGGACGGCCGGTAATCCCAGTGAAGCTCTTCCCGCCAGCGAAGAACCTCTTCCTGGAACAGGTTTTCCAAGCTGCGAGCACGAACCTGCCGCAGGTCTACTATCTGCATAGCCGGAGATGAGCGCCCCTGAGGGCCAGTATATCGTGACGGATACGTGTGCACAGTGAGAAATAGTCTGATGCAACCGCGAGGCCGGCCCATTGACCTGTGTTACCATTTTCTTCGCCGAGGCATGTGAAGCTTGCGTGCCCGTGCGTTCGGATGGCCGTCCTCTCAGAACTGAGATATCCGACAACACGCCTCGCCAAGGCCTTTTCGGCCATTTTGGCGCTACTGCTCTTTGCATTCGTATCGATCGCCGCAATTTCGGGGTTTCTGCTATACCAGACCCTTCGCCCGGCGCGAAACAGCGCCAAACTGAATCTAGACAATATGATGGGACATCCGCAAACCCTTTCTTTTCCGCTTGCGGACGGCTCCAGCCGGGACGGCTGGTTCTTCCCGGGCCTGCGCGGAGCGCCCACGATCGTTGTTTGCCATGGGTATCTTTCCCAGCGCTCGGATGTGCTTACCCTTGTCACGGCGCTCCAGGATCACGAATTCAACGTCTTTTTGTTCGATTTTCGCGGGCATGGCACGAGCCCGGCGGGAACGACGCTCGGCTATAAGGAGACGGGGGAACTGCGCTCAGCCATTCAGGCGCTTTCCACGCGCGACGATGTTGACCCCCAGCATTTCGGCCTCTGGGGAGTGGATCTGGGCGGCTACGTGGTCCTTGAAGTTGCGTCGTCTGACCCGCGAATTGCGGCGATTGCTGTTGACAACGCATACGCCGATCCGCGCGATATGATGCAGATCCAGGTGAATCGCAGCGGTCTCAACGCAATCCCATTCGTCAGCCGCTTCACGGACTTCGGTTTCCGCATGGTCAATTACGATTTTCGCCATGAGCTGCCCGTAACGGCACGCCTCGCCCAGCTCAAGTCCATCCCCAAGCTCTTTATCGAGTCCGGCGAGCAGCCATACCTGGCGAATGCCGTCTTGAACCTCTACGAAAGAGCGCCGGATCCGAAGCAGTTGCAGAGGAACCAAGTGAGTTACGCCGACATGTCTGACGACGACCGCAAAACCTACGAGAACATGGTCGTCAGCTTCTTCCTGCAAAGCATCCCGCCATCGCACTAGCGTTCTCTCTGCGGTGACTGCCTTCGGCGTCAAACCGGCCAATTACACGACGCCGCGCTTCAATTCCTCGAGAGGATAGAATGTGCCGCGCCAAACGATCCCGCCTTGCTTGAGCGTTATGAACGTAGATCGTACGATCATCCACACAAACACCAGAGCGCCAATCGGATATGTAAACGCATAGATCAACGGCGCACCAAATTCGATGGCGACACCGACCTCGGCAATCACCGGAAAAGCGATCGAAGCGAGCGCGAATGCCCGCGCCGTCCCGTGAACAAACGCCAGCGCAACGACAGGAAATACGCACATCAGAAGCAAGCCGAATACGTGGAGCGACGACAGCCAAAGTCGGTAGCCCGAGCTCGCAAAGAAATTTTTTGTGGTGCCCCGCACGATATTGACGACGCCCGCATGCCAGTGCACGCTCACCGCTTTTCCAGCTTTCGCGACGCCCGAACGAACTCCCGCTTCTTTTGCGATCTTGCCGAGCTTTACGTCGTCGATTACTTCCATAGCCAGCCGCCGGTGCGTGCCCATCTGTTCGTACGCGCTGCGGCGGATCAGTTGAAATGCGCCCACGCCCGCGTACCACGTCGACCGCGGATTACTCGCGGCGTACGGTCGCGTGCCACCCACGAGCGCAAGCCCGAAGAACGTCATCGTGATTTTTTCGCCCAGGGTGTACATCTTTGGTTCGCCAAGCAAAGTCAGGTGATCCCAACTCTTAGCTTCGGCCAGGGCGATCGTTCGGCGCAGCAAGTCAGGCACGAAATGGACATCCGCATCGGTAAAAACGAGCCATTCGCCCGTGGAGTTTTCGTAAGCATTTTGCAAAGCATGCGGCTTACCGAGCCAGCCAGCGGGAAGGGAGTCGATGCGGACCGTATGAAGCCGCGAATCTCTGCCCGCCGCGGCGGCCAGGATTTTGCCGGTGGCGTCTTCGGAGCGATCGTCCACGGCGATTACTTCATAGCGCGGATAATCGAGCGAAAGGAACGTCTCGAGCGCGCCCGGCAGCTTTTCGGCTTCATCGCGCGCGCCGAAAAGAACGGAAACGGTGGGGCAGCGATCGTCCGGCAGAGGCGCAAATTTCGCTAGCGACGGCATGGACGGCACGCCGATCGCAAGGTCGATACCGAGCAGCACCCAGAGCAGCGTGACGAATCCGAGCGAGGCGATCAAGAGTAAATGCGCGAATAGATGCACGCGGAATTTCCTCCACAGGTTGTACGCGAACACGCTATGCTATCACGCAGAGGAATGCGCGTTGCTTCGCACACGCGCGCGGCTTCCTCAAGTGAAACTGAAACGGCCTGTTTGCAGGTCGCGATTTCTCGCTGGCATGCAGTACTTATGCGCTTGTCATTCCGGAGGCGTCGTTAGCCGGACGAATCTGTTGTTTTCAGCTGCGCGAATTTCCGTTTGTGGAGGAAGAGTTGAAACATTTTCAAATTCCGGTAGAACACACCACTCTCGCCAATGGGCTGCGTGTGGTTGTCTCGCAAGACCGCACGGCGCCGGTCGTGACCGTGGGCGTCTATTACCAGATCGGCTTTCGCCTCGAACCTCAGGGACGCAGCGGCTTCGCGCATCTTTTCGAACACATGATGTTTCAAGGCTCGGAAAACGCCGGCAAGATGGAGCACATTCGTCTGATCAATTCCTCCGGCGGCTTGCTCAATGGCACAACGAATTACGACCTAACGAATTACTTCGAGTCGGTGCCATCGAATGCGTTGGAACGCGTCCTTTGGCTCGAAGCCGACCGCATGCGCGCCTTGAAAGTCGATGACGAAAATTTGCGCAACCAGCGCGATGTCGTGAAGGAGGAAGTTCGGGTCAACGTGATGAATCAGCCGTATGGCGGTTTTCCGTGGCTCGATCTTCCGCCGGTTGCATTTCGCAATTGGCAGAACGCACACAATTTCTACGGCGATTTCGCCGATCTTGACGCCGCCAGCCTCGAGGACGTGCAGCGATTCTTTCACACGTATTACGCGCCAAATAACGCGGTGCTGCTCATGGTTGGCGACCTCGAACCTGCCGGTGCATTCGAACTCGCGCATCGTTATTTCGAAAATATTCCCGCGAATCCTACGACGCCACGCACCGACGTTACGGAAAAGCCGCAAACGGAAGAGCGTCGTGGCGAAGTGGAAGAGAAATTCGGCCCGCTCCCCGCGATTGCCGTCGGCTACACCCTTCCCGAGCGCGGCAGCTACGAGCGCAACGTTGCCGGCATTGTCGATCGCGTCCTTCACGGAGGCCGTGCGGGCCGCGTCTATCGCCGTCTCGTCCTGGAAAAGCAGATCGCGGTCGAAGCGGACGGTCACGCCGAGATTTTTGACACCAATGGCCCCACGCAAATGGTGACTCGCATTTTCCACAAGCCGGAATTCAGCGCGGACCAGACAATGACGGCCTTCGACGAAGTCATCGCCGAACTGCACGACAAGCCAATCTCGGAAGAGGAGCTCGACGCCGTGAAAGTGAAGTTTCGCTCGGATTATTACTCGATGCTTGAAGGCGGCATGGGTTCTTACATGCCACGTTTCGGCCTGATGCACTATCTCGCCTGCTTCACGTTGTTCGATGGCGATCCCGACCGCATCAATACGGCACTCGACGGCTTCCTCAAGGTCACGCCTGCCGAGGCGCAAGCCTTCGCGCGCAAATACCTCGTTGCGAAAAATCGCGCTGTCGTCCTTCGGCAACCGACTGCACTGAAAGGGGCGGCATAATGACTACGACGACCACTGTGCCGCACAAGCCCGCTTCACCGCGCTCCACACCCCCTGCTCTCGCGTCCGAGCGCCCCGTGCAATGGCCGCATCGCGAAGTCCGTACGCTGCCCAACGGCCTCCAAGTTGTGCTCGCCGAATCGCATGCATTTCCAAAAATCGCCGCGCAACTCTATTTCCGCGCGGGCAACGCTCTTGTCGCGCATCGTTCGCCAGACTTGGCCAGCATGACCGCCGCCGTCGTTCGCACCGGCACCGTCTCGCGCAGCAGCAATCGCATCGAAGAAGATCTTCGCCGCATGGGCGCTGACCTCGGCACGAGCGCGGGCGCCGATTCGAGCAATATTTCCGTCGCGGGCCTCTCCGAATTTTCCGCTGGCTTGCTCGACCTCGTCGGCGATCTTGCGCGCAACGCATCCTTCCCCGAAGACGAGTTCGAACGCGAGCGCCGCCAGCGTTTCGAGGAAGTCAAGATCGAGCGCACGACGCCCGGCTTCCTCGCGAACGAACGCCTTCGCCGCGTTCTTTTCGGCCAACATCCCTACGCGATTGTCGCGCCGACCGAGGCCCAAGTCGCGGCCTACAAGCGCGACGATCTCGTCGCCTACTACAAACAGCATTACTCGCCGTCCGACGCCGTTCTCATCGTGGTTGGCGATTTTGCCACTCCCGAAATGTTCGCGCAGATCGAACGCACCTTCGCTGATTGGCGCGCGCCGCAGCCTGAAGCGCCACAGCCTCCCGAGCCGCCGCGCGCCACAGGCCGTCACGTGCATCTCGTCCATTTGCCTGGCAGCGTGCAGACGCAAGTGCTTGTCGGCAACCTGGCCATCACGCGCCGCGCTGCAGATTGGCATGCAACAGTTCTCGCCAATGCGATCTACGGCGGCGCATTCCATTCGCGCCTCGTGATGAACATTCGCGAGCAAAAAGGCTATACGTACAGCCCGCGCAGCGGCGTGAACCCGTTGCGCCAATACGGCTATTTCAGCGTTTCGGCCGCCGTGCGCAATGACGTCGCGGCCGCGACACTCACAGAAATCTTCTACGAAATGGACCGCATTCGGGCGCTCCCCGTCACGTCCGAAGAACTCGACAGTGCACGGAACTATCTTGCCGGCGTATTTTCACTCGGCGTCGCCACGCTCGACGGCCTGATCGGCCAGCTCTCCACTGTGTATCTCGACCGCTTGCCCGAAAACTATCTGGAAAATTATCGCGAACACGTCCGCGCGCTTACGGCGGGTGACGTGATCGCCGCTGCGCGCCGCCATTTCGATTCGGCGGATTCACAAATCATCCTCGTCGGCGACCGCGCTCAAATTGGCGAACAAGCCGCGCTCTTCGGTGACGTCACCTTGTACGACGCCCAAGGTGAAACTTTAAAGAATCAGTAGGTTGGTTCCGGAGACTTCGCGCTCCGCGATGAATTGCGTTTCTTTCATTGCGTGCACTACGGATATTTTCGACCGCGGCTTACACAGACCACCCGATGGAGGTTCGCAGCCACAGCGGCAAGCTAGTCTCAGCTCAGCCATAGGAGGACAAAATGCCAGGCGTAATCGCTCACTGTCCGATGTGCCACGGCCGTCTGCTCACGGCGGACGCGCCCATCGGCGGTCTCCCCGAGCAACGTCTTCCCGGCGAAACCTACTATTGCCCTTCATGTGAAATGTTTGTCGAGCCTGTTGAATCGCCGAACGCCGAAGGCAAAAGCATCGAAGACATCAATCCCGACATCGCTCCCGGTAATCCCGGACGCACGCGCGTTTCCGGCTCAAACGCAGGCGGCAGCCAGCGCGGCGACCTCTCCGATCAAGGCGCAACGCAATGGCGCCGCCACCCGCAGGAAACCGAACGGAACACCTGGAAGGATAAAGACTGAGTAGCGAAAAGCAGCGTAGCCAATTTCTGGCTGGGTTCTTACGAAGTCATTGTGCGTTGCGATCCGGCGCATTCTCAGATCGGCCGTCGCAATCGAAGACGGGTGACACCAGCCGCGAAATATGCAACCAGGCGTAACAGGGTGTATAGTGTCCACAACTCGGGGCCTTAAGATCGAAATTCCAGATTGAGGAGGTCCACCATGCCGTTCTTTCTCCACCAAGTGAGCTACACGCCGGAAGCTCTCTCCCGGCTCATTGCCAAACCACAAGACCGCGGCGAAGCAGTCCGCGGGCCGATCGAAAAGCTCGGAGGCAAGGTGAAGGAGATGTACTTTGCCTTCGGCGAGTATGACGCCGTACTTATTTCGGAAATGCCGGACAACGTCTCCGCTGCGGCAATCGCCCTCGCGTTCGCCGCGGGTGGCGCACTGCGCAATTGCCAGACGACCGTCTTGTTGAGCACTGCCGATGCAGTCGAGGCGATGCGGAAGGCCGCCGCTTCCGGCTACAAATCGCTTACTGCGGGGGCAGCGTCGGGCCGTTAAAAATTAGTCGGCCGGTTTTCTCAAACGGCTTGTTCTTCGAGTCGAGCGCGAGCAAGGGAGATGTGTGTCTGCAATTTTCGATGCGGAATCGCTCTCCGAGAAAGAAAAAAGGCGTCCGGCTTGGAGTGGACGCCCTTTTTTCTTCCCCACCACATGTTTGCGCGGGACTCACACGATTCGGGTCCCGGCCGCATATCGAAATCGAAGAGGGGGCCTTCACGTTGCTCCGCGCCCCTCAGGATGCGCCCAAAAACCTAAATATCGTAGTAGAGGTGGAATTCGAAAGGGTGCGGGCGCATCCGCATCGGATTCACCTCTTTCGACATTTTGTAATCGATCCAGAGATCGATGAATTCTTTGTTGAAGACGCCGCCCTTCAAGAGGAAGGCGTGGTCTTTATCGAGCGCCTTTAAGGATTCCTCGAGCGAGCCGGGAACGGACGGAACTTTCTTCAGTTCCTCTTTCGACATTTCGAAGATGTCCTGATCGAGAGGGCCGCCGGGATCGATTTTGTTCTCGATGCCGTCGAGGCCAGCCATGAGCATCGCCGAATATGCGATGTATGGATTGCACGACGGGTCTGGCGGACGGAACTCGAGGCGCTTCGCTTTCGGATTCGCCGAGTACATCGGAATGCGCACGGCGGCGGAACGATTGCGGCGCGAATACGCCAGATTGACCGGCGCTTCGAAGCCGGGCACGAGGCGCTTGTAGGAATTTGTAGACGGCGCCGCAAATGCGACGATCGCCGACGCGTGTTTCAAAAGGCCGCCGATGTACCAGAGGGCTGTCTGGCTCAAGCCGGCGTATTGATCGCCTGCGAAGAGCGGTTTGCCTTTATTCCAGAGCGATTGGTGCGTGTGCATGCCGGAGCCGTTGTCTGAATAAATCGGCTTGGGCATGAACGTTACCGTCTTGCCGTACTGCTGCGCGACGTTGCGGATCACGTATTTATACTTGCACATGTTGTCCGCGGCTTTGATCAGCGTGTCAAAGCGGAAGTCGATTTCGCACTGGCCGGCCGTGGCGACTTCGTGGTGATGGCATTCGACGTCGATGCCGACGGCTTGCATCTGGAGCACCATGTCCGTGCGCATGTCCATGTAATGATCGGTGGGCGGGACAGGGAAGTAGCCTTCCTTGTAGCGCGGGCGATAGCCGAGATTGTGATCGGTGCGGCCGCTGTTCCAACGGCCTTCGTCGGAATCCACTTTGTAGAAGGACGTGTTTTCCTTCGAGTCGAAATAGACGTTATCGAAAATGAAGAATTCCGCTTCGGCGCCGAAGAACGCTTGGTCGGCAATACCTGACTTCATCAAATAATCTTCCGCGCGATGCGCGAGATTGCGGACGTCGCGGTCGTAGGGCTTGCGCGAAATGGGATCCTGCGCGTCGCAGATCATCACGAGCGTGGGCGTGTCGCGGAAGGGGTCCATGAATGCGGTGTTCGGATCGGGGATGAGGAGCATGTCCGACTCGTGAATCTGGGCCCAGCCGCGAATGGAGCTGGCGTCCATGCCGAAGCCGTCGTCGAAAGACTCGGCGGTCAACTCCTTGATCGGATAGCTGACGTGCTGCCAGACGCCCGGGACATCGATGAAGCGCAAATCGAGGATCTTGGCATTGTGCTTGTTTGCGTACTCCAGAACGCTCTTGGGGTCCATGAATCCTCCCGTCGCGGTGGTTATGGGTCAAATTAAGCGCGGACTGTAGCGCAAAGGATTGAAATGCGTCAAGCAATCAAAATTGAGAGAGCTAAAGATTTTATAAATGCCAGGCATAGTATTTTTGAATGGGAAGCGCTGCCGCATGTGCGAAGAGCATTTTGCATTGACGCTCCCATAATCCGCACGCTACGCTATTCCGCGCATCGCCGTTTACCGGCCTCCCTTACACCTGGCTGTCTCGGCGGATCACGACAAACATTTTTTAGGAGATGTGGAGAAGTCATGCCAACTGAACTGCGCGATTTTTTAACACACAGCTACGCGGAACTGGAAGATCTGAACCTGGCCGCGAAAGAGAAGCGTAAGAACGGATTTCCAGCGGACAAATTGCAAGAGGAGCGGCTCAAGTACCTGACGGATGAGAAGAAGATCAAGGCAGTCACAGTGCTCTTCAGCGACCTCGAAGGCCGTCTGCACATGCTCGATTACGATAAGAAATTTTTGGTCAAGAGCTGGGACAACCTGACGTTTGATGGTTCTTCGATTCGCGGTTTTACGGCGCAGCGTGAGAGCGACCTGCGCCTGACGATGGACTGGAACGCGTTCTACTGGGCGCCGGCGGACTACTTCGGCGATGGAAAAGTACTTATCTTCGGCAACGTGATCGACAAGGACGGTTCGCCGTATGCCGCCGATATTCGCGGAATTTTGAAAGGATACGCCGAAGGGTTAAAGAAAAAGGACGGCTATACGCTCAATGCGGCGAATGAAATCGAGGGATTCCTCTTCGCCGGCACAGACGCTGAACGAAAATTCCACGAAACAGGGAAATTTGAATATGTAAATACCGGCGGCTATTTTCATTCGCTGCCCGGCGACCCCCTGCGCGTCTTTATCGACAATGTGGCGGAAGTGCAGCGTGCGATGGGCTTCGAGAACGAAAAGGATCACCCGGAAGTGGCGCCTTCACAGTTTGAGGTGAACTACAGCTACGGAGATGTGCTCTCCGCGGCCGACCGGATTCAGCTTTACAAACTGATTTGCCGCCAGGTGGCGACGAAGATGGGCATGACGGCGTCGTTTTTGCCGAAGCCGGTGGTCGGCGTGAACGGCAGCGGGATGCATACGAACGTTTCGATCAGCAAAGACGGGACGAATCTTTTCTGGGACGCGAACGGCCAGGAAAAGCTCAGCAAGATGGGATGGTCGTTCGTCGATAGGATTCTGACGCACGGCAACGACATTTGCCTTGCGCTCAATCCAAGCGTCAATGCGTATCGACGCCTCGATCCACACTTCGAAGCGCCGAACCAGATTAAGGCTTCGGCAGTTGATCGCGGGTCAATGATTCGCATTCCGATCGGCAACCACAAGAGCATGCGCGTGGAAGTGCGCTCGGTCGCGCCGGATGCGAACCCGTACATGGTGCTCTACTCAGTGTTCAAGACGGGCATCGATGGCGATATCTCCAAGGTGGAGAATCTGCGTCAGGCGGAACGGTATCTGCCGGACAACATCTACACCGCGATCGACAATTTCCGAAATGCGGAGTGGACCACGAAGCTTTTCGGCCAAGACGTGAAGGGGCGCTATGCGGATTTGAAACAGGCGTCGGCGGATCGCTGCCCGAGACTCCTCGGAACTTACGTGAAGGCGCAGGAAGTGCAGTTCCATCATGAGGTTTACAACCAGTTCCTCTGGAACCAGTTCTAACGCTTCGCAGTTCGTTTTCCTCCGAAGGACGCCCCGGTTCATCGCCGGGGCGTTTTTTTTTGAACGCCTCAAGTTAGTTAGTCCTGAGCTGAAAGAAGATTCGTAGCGGGTGCGTAGTAGTTTGTGTGAGGGACGAATCTCGTTTGCGGCGAGTGCTCTGGAGTGCGGTGATTTTCCTTGCGGCGATCGGCTGCGCCGTCGTTGTGCGGAGGATCATTGCGCTTCTGCCGGTCGTGGAGCACGGGTACCATCCAGCGGCGGTCTCGGCAAATCCGAGAATTGCGCAATTTTCCGGGATGGACGATGTTTTTGCGCGGCATCCCGTTTTGACTCTCATTCACATTGTCCCTGGGCTATTTTTTATGGTGCTTGGGCCATTGCAGTTCAGCAGGTCGATTCGGGCGCGGCATTTGTGGTGGCATCGCCTTAGCGGTCGCGTGTTTGTCGTTTGCGGATTAGTGATCGGGATTTCGGCGCTGGTGATGAGTTTTGCGATGACGGCGATCGGCGGCGTGAATCAGGCCGCATCGACGATACTTTTTTCGATATTTTTCTTGTTCGCCCTGTGCAAGGCGTTTTGGCACATCCGGCGGCGCGAAATCGCTTTGCATCGGGAATGGATGATACGCGCGTTCGCGATTGGGTTGGCCGTGGCCACGATACGGCCGATCGTTGGAATTTTCTTTGCTGCCAGCCCGCTTACGGGTCTCACGCCGCGCGAATTCTTTGGGACGGCTTTTTGGATCGGGTTCGTCCTGCACCTGATCGCGGCGGAAGCGTGGATTCACGCCACGGCTGCACGCCAAGGCAGTGTAATTCCTGTCCATGCCGGCTGAAAAGTCTGCGCTTGCAGAAATCCAGGCACGGAGTTTCGAAATCAGCAATCATTTGGCCCCTGCGGATATTGACGCTCCGCCGGATTCTGAATAGAGTCATAACGTGCCCGCGCGAAAGGTTCAGATTGGTCAGGTGTGGAAAAAGGACGGCGGCAGCGAGACGTTCCTCGTGACGAAGGTATATAACGAGGCGCTAGCCACATTTGCGGTGCTGCGCAAAACGGGAGCAGAAACCGAGCCGCCCGTTCGCGTAAAGGTCTCAAACGCGGGCGGGGGACAGAACCTTCCAGGTTTTACCTACACGCAGGAATCCAACGACTTTTAAATTGCACTCGCTTTAAATCGAACGCACCGGCATCCGAACCAAATCGTCTATTTGCATCACTTCCTTCAGAACGAACCCCTCCGCGTATTTCACGCCGATCATGCGGCCGTAGTGGCGCGCGATGGAGTTCATGCGCTCTTCGAGTTCGTCGAGCGGGAGCGCCACGCGCGATTTGCGTTCTTTTTTCGGAGGGCGAAATTGCGACGCGTAAGCGAGGATCGCCTTCCGGCGTTGCTCGTATTCGCCGGTGATGTCCACGGCGAACGTGGGGCGGACGTCGGCATAGGCGGCAGCGTAGACAATTTTGAAGGGCCGAAACGGCAGGCCGCCTAAGGCATAATTCTTCAGTCCGGCCACGAAGCAGGCTTCGTAGCACACGCGACCAGCTGTGTAATGATCGGGATGGCGTCCTTCCCAATACGGGATGATCACGGTGTGCGGCTCGAATTCGCGGATAACCTCGGCGACGGCCACTTTGTGTGCATCGCTATTTTCAAGATGAGCGTCAGGAAGTCCTAGATTGCGGCGAATTTTGACGCCCAGTATTTCGGCGGCGAGTGCCGCTTCTTTCAGCCGCGTTTCGGGCGTGCCGCGGCTGCCCGTTTCGCCCCGCGTTAAGTCCAGAATCCCCGTGCGATAACCCGCGCGCGCCATTTTCAGCATCGTGCCGCCGGATGTGAGCTCCACGTCATCCGGGTGCGGAGCGATTGCCAGCAAATCAAGTCTCATTCCTCCTCCGTTTCGGGGAACGATCTTACAACATGACACTCGAGGAATGGCGTCATGGACAGGCGATGCTGAGGAATGAAGCCGCAAGTTCGCGGTGAAGAAACATTGCTTCAGTGGAGCTTGTACGGAGTCTCCGGCGCGGGGATTAGCTCGGGAATTTTGGGCGCTTCTATTTTCGCCGATCCGGCCAGGCCCGTTCCAGTAACGTCGTAGAGGTTGAGCAGCGCGCCTTCGTAGCCCTTCACGGCGATGTTGCTGAACTTCACGTCCTTTGCATTCGCGAGGAAGATGCCCTTTTCGCATGTGCCCGTTATGTTTGAGAGAGTGAAGCCATCCAGCGGCTTCTGCGGTGCAATCCCGGTGGCCTGCACGAGGACGGGCACGTCCGTCACTCGGATATTCGAAAAACGGAAATTTTTTACGGCGGGAATCCCGTCGAGGCCCGGCACGGGGTACTCATCCTGAATTCCGGGCGTGAGAACGTCGATACGCAAAAAGCCCTGTTTCATGCCGGACACGTCGAAATCCTCGCCGACAATATCCTCGATGAAGGCGCCACGGCCGAAGCGGCTCTTAATGTAAATCGCGTAGCTTCTTGCGCCGAGGAACTTACAGTGCTCGATGCGAGTCTTGCCAATTCCTCCGGAAGCTTCGCTGCCGATGCCGATGCACGCGAAGTTCGCGTCGGTAAACGTGCAATTGGAGATAACTACGTCTTCGGTGGTATGCATTTGTGAAAACGCCTCTTCGCCGCGTCCCGACTTCAGTGAAATGCAGTCATCGCCCGTGGAGAAGGTGCAGCCGTCGATCAGCACATGCTTGCAGGAATCGATATCGACGCCGTCGCCGTTTCCGCCAGTGGCATTCACCGTGAGATTTTTGATCGAGACGTGCTCGCAGTTTGTGGGGTGAATTGACCACATCAGGCGCATGCTCGTCGAGAAATCCTCCAGACGTACATCATTGCAATTGATGAACTCGGCGACGCACGGATGCCGAAGCGGATTCTGTGCGTTGGGGCGTCCGCCAAGAGCGGGATTGCCCGTGAGTTTTCCGGGTCCCACGATTCCGATGTGGTCGGCGTCGATCGCGTAAACCAGGCCGACGTGGCCCTGAATCCAACGGCCTTCCCAGCGAACCTGCGTAACCAGGTAATCGTCAAATTTGTCAGTGCCGAGCAGATTGGCATCTTCTTCGAGGCGAAGGATCGTATTGCCGCGCAATGCGAGCGAACCCGTTGAATAATTTCCCGCGGGCACTACAACTTCGCCGCCGCCGAGCACTCCGCAACGATCGAGTGCTTGCTGGATCGCGGCTGTATCTTTCGTCTGTCCGTCGCCAGTCGCGCCGAAATCGCGAACGTTAAGCGTGAGCGCGGGTTTGGGCGGCGTCGCGGGGGCCGCGGTCTTGTGCGTCGCAGGCACTGCCTTTTTCCCCGGCTCTTTATTTTGCGCCCCGGCGAGTGGCGCGAGAACGGCAGCCGCTGCCGCGCCCTGCGCCGCCTTCTTCAGGAAATTTCTTCGCTCGAATCGTTTTATCGTCATCGGTACATCCGTCTGTTTTGATAGCTAAAAAGCCCAGTAAAGGCGCTTTAGCGGCACGAATCTTCGGACCGGATGGAAGGCTTGTCAATCGAAATTCCCGGGGTCGGATTACTTCGGCGTTTTGGCGAGTTGCTCGAAGCCGGCACATTGCAACACAGGTAGGCGCGGGTATTTCGGGAAGCGCGGGTCATCCGCAGCCAAGCCGCATTGCCAGAAAAGCGAGCCGCGGTCGGATACGATTCTCTTGGCGTGCGTGCACGTCTCGCACAGGCCAACAGTCACGCCGTTAACCGGCTTGTCGGGTGAGGCGCTCATAGGTCAAGCATAGCGCTTTCTGTTTGCCGGTCTGTGAGCGTGCGCTTTCTCCTGTTATGATTTGCGAGAAAATTTGGAGGATAAACGTGTTTGTGATCGCAGGCTCGCTTAGATGAGTGCGAAGCCGTTTTCCGGCAAGGTGGTGCTCGTAACCGGGGCGGGGAAGCGCATTGGGCGCAGCATCGCGCTGCGTCTTGCGGCAGAAGGCGCGGCGGTTGCGGTGAATTACTCGAAGTCGCGAGCGGAAGCCGAGGACGTCGCGGCAGAAATTAATCGGGCGGACGGACGCGCCGTCGCAATCCGGGCGGACGTAAGCAAGCGCGCCGACGTAGAAAAGCTATTTGCAGCGGTCGACAAGGAATTTGGACGGTTGGATATATTGGTGAACAACGCTGCAATTTTCTTCGCTGCGAAATTCGAGGAATTGACCGAAGAGCAGTGGGACCGTATCCAGAATACGAATCTCAAGTCGCAGTTCCTTTGTTCTCAGGCGGCTGCGCCGATGCTGCGGAGAGCGGGAGGCGGGCACATCATCAACATTTCGTCGCTCGGAGCATTTTTGGCATGGCCATCGTACACGCACTATTGCGTATCAAAAGCCGGTTCGGTGATGCTGACAAAATGCCTCGCAGTGGCCCTCGGGCCGGAAATCCTTGTGAATAGCGTCGCGCCGGGGACGATCACTTTCTCGGGCGAGCCGCCGCACGAGAATTTCATCCAGCGCGCGCCCTTGCACAAGACGGGCAGCGGGGAAGATGTCGCGGACGCTGTTGTGTACCTTGCTTCGTCTAAGTTCGTGACGGGTCAGGTGATTGGAGTGGACGGCGGCCGCACGATCCCTCAATGAATTGAAGCAAGTGGAAGGCGCGACTGCCCCAATGCGGCTGTGTTAGAATATTGAGTTACACGGTCAGGGCGAAGATCGGGGGAACGTGTGAGCGCACGCAAAAAGTTTGTAATCGGCTCCTTCATAATTATTGCCACGCTGATTATTCTTGCCTATGTTGGTTACACCCAGAGCAAAACCTACTACCACACGATCTCGGAAGTCTCCTCGATGCACGGCTCGATCCTGCAGCAGCGCATGCGCGTTTCAGGCAATGTGAAGGACGGATCGATTCAGCACGTCGGCGGGCACATCCAATTTATGCTCGAAGAGGAAGGCAAGACGATGCCGGTGGTCTATACGGGCACCGATCCGCTGCCGGATACGTTCAAGGACGGCGCGCAGGCGCTCGTTGAAGGGCACCTCGCGTCCAATGGTCACTTCCAGGCCGAACAGATTCAGGCCAAGTGCGCGTCCAAATATCAGGCGACGCCGCCCGGCGTAACTCCGTCGCAGGCTCCCAGCCAGACCATGGCAAATCCCGCTTCTGCCGCCAGCGGCAGTTAGGACGCGAACAGATCCGTGGATATTTTTGGCTCATTTGCACTACTTCTCGCATGGCTGCTGGCCATCTACGCATTCATCGCTGGTATCGCCGGCATCATCACGAAGCGCGCTCTTCTGATTAAGAGTGCGCGCAATGCAGGGATGGCGGTCTGCGTTCTCGTTGCGCTCGCCGTCGCGACACTCGAATATTTTCTCCAGACGGACAACTTTTCGCTCGCCTATGTGGCTGAGCACAGCAACACCGCGCTGCCTTGGTATTACAAGTTTGCCGCGCTCTGGTCCGGACAGGAAGGCTCGCTGCTTTGGTGGACCTTTCTGCTTTCGATTTACGTCTTCTTTGCGCTTTTCCTGAATCGCAAGCGGCATCCCGAGCTGATGCCGTACGTAGGCGTCATTCTCGCGGGCGTGCAGATTTTCTTCCTCACGCTGAATAATTTTGTTGAAAGCGTGAACCCGTTCCGCATTCTTGGTGCGGCCGATGGAACAGGCATGATGCACATGGCGCGGATTGCCGAGGGCAGCGGCCTCAATCCGCTGCTGCAGTATCCGGAGATGGTGATTCATCCGCCGATGCTGTATTCCGGCTACACGGGATTTACGATTCCGTTTGCGTTTGCGCTGGCAGCGCTGCTCGGGCGCTATCCCGGCGAAAAATGGATTCACATCACGCGCCGCTGGACGATGGTGGCGTGGACGTTCCAAACCATCGGCATACTGCTGGGCGCGCACTGGGCTTATGCGGTGCTGGGCTGGGGCGGCTATTGGTCGTGGGATCCGGTCGAGAATGCATCACTGCTGCCCTGGATTACGGCGACTGCGTTCTTGCACTCGGTGATGATGCAGGAAAAGCGCGGCATGATGAAGGTTTGGAACGTGTGGCTCGTTTTCAGCACGTTCATGCTGTGTATTCTGGGCACGATGCTGACGCGAACCGGCCTGGTGAGTTCAGTCCATGCTTTCGCGGAGTCGAATATCGGCGGATGGTTCTACAGTTTCCTCGGGATCATTCTGGCCGTTTGCATTGTCGCGTGGTACAAGAATCGCGATTACCTCCGCAGCGACAATCAGCTCGACTCGCTGGTTTCGCGCGAATCGAGCTTCCTTTTCAACAACCTTATTCTCTTGGCTGCTTGCTTCGCTGTCCTCTGGGGCACGCTCTTCCCGATTTTCTCGGAATGGATCACGGGCAATAAGATCAGCGTTGGGGCGCCGTTTTTCAACAAAGTGAATGTGCCGATCGCGCTGTTTTTGATTTTTCTTACAGGTGTTGGCCCGTTGCTGGCCTGGCGCAAGACGTCGCTCGACGGATTGCGCCGCAATTTTGCGTGGCCCGCGGCGGTAGGAGTTGCTTCGGGAATTGCTGCTTATATTTTCGGTTTTCGCAATTTTTATGCGCTGATTTGCCTGATTCTCTCGGTGTTTGTGACGCTGACGATCTTCTCCGAGTTTTATCGCGGCGCGCGAGTCATCGCCGCGCGCGACCACACCGATCTTTTCACAGCCGCCCGCGAGCTGACTATGCGCAATACGCGACGCTACGGGGGCTATATCGTCCATTTCGGTATGATCGTGATCTTCATCGGCATCATGGGCTCCGCGTTCAATAAGGACGTTGAACGCGAGATGCACGTGGGCGACACGATGACGATCGGCCCGTATTCGCTCCTCGTCCAGAATTACGACGAGGATACGAACGCCAACTATGACGCGCAGCGCGCCACGATGGAAGTTTTCCGCGACGGGAAATCCGTGATGATGCTTTACCCTGAGCGCCGCACGTACAGCGCTAGCCAGGTGACAGAGACAATTGTCGCCGTCGAGAGTTCGCCGCTGCGCGATTTGTACGTGGTTTATTCCGGTATCAGTCCCGATACGAATCAGCCTGTGATCCATGCATATCTGAATCCGCTCGTGAAATGGATTTGGTTTGGCGGTGTGATCGTCGTCCTCGGCACTGGATTGGCCATGCTGCCGAATCGGCGTAGCGGTATTGTCCTGCGCCCGGTGGAGACGCGCATTGGCGAGCCGATCACGCATGGGGGAGTTGTTGCTCCAGCCGTGGGCCCGATCACGCATCGTGCGAGTCTCAATGAATGAGTTTCGCCAATTCGCTGGGCTGCGCTTCCGTCGGCAGCTGACATCTCCCCGCGTGCTCACCTACGCGGCGGCAGCGCTGTTTGTGGCGGCAGTGATTTGCGTGTCGGCCCAAGCGCAGCAGGGAGCGATCACTGCGCCTTCGGCGGCTGGTCTTACTCCCTCGCAGACTGCCCGCGCTGAAGAACTAGGCAAGCGCCTGAAGTGCATGTGCGGCGGCTGCGACGATGCGGCCGGCATGTGTACGCACAGCGGCGGCAATTTCGCGGGTCCATGCGACACGGCTAAGGCGGAATTGAAAGAAATCGGCGACCGCGTCACCAAAGGCGAATCGGACGACCAAATTTTGCAAGCCTTTGTGCAGGAATATGGGCCCACGGTTTTGATCGAGCCGCCGAAAAAGGGCTTTGATCTGCTTGCGTGGGTAATGCCTATCGCCCTCCCGATTTTTGCCGTGCTTCTTGTATGGGGCGTCGTAACGCGCTGGCGCGAGCGCGCTGCCGTCGCTCCCGCTGGCGGTCTTCCCGTCGATCCTGCTCTTCTGGTGCGCGCACATCGCGAATCGGGAGACGGCGATGAGTAGCGTCGATGTCGTGGTGGCCTGCGTTTTGCTTGCAGCGGCGGTGATTCTCTTCATTTTCAACGTCCGCCTCGAGCCGTCTGACACCGCGGTACATCGCACGAAGCTCGATCAACTGATGGAACGCCGCGACGCCATTTACGACAATCTTCGCGACCTTCGCTTCGAATACCGCGCCGGAAAATTTTCTGAAGCC
>DATEME010000080.1:0-1712 GCA_035275865.1 Candidatus Acidiferrales bacterium
GGTCAGTTTTGCTGATTGGGAATTGCTGCGGCAGGGGCTATGCCTTGAGCCGTTGCTCCAAGCCATTTCCGATTTTCTTGACAACCAGCATGACATGATCGAGCAGGTGCGCTGCGATCTGACGCGGGGTTTGAAGAACCCCGAGACGGGTCGCAGCGGTCTGACGCCGCAGCAGATCCTGCGCTCGCTGGTTCTGATGCGGATCAAGAACTGGAACTATCGCGAATTGCGCGAGCGGATTGCGGATGGCTACACCCTGCGCCAGTTCACTGACTTTTATTGTCAGCCGGTGCCGCGACACGATGCGTTTCACCGCGGCTTTAATCGGCTGACGCCAGAGACGCTCAAGTCGATCAATGATCTGGTGGTGCAAGCGGCCATCGACCTCGGACTGGAGGATGGCCAAAAGCTGCGTGTCGATACCACGGTAGTGCAGACCGACATTCATCATCCGACCGACAATACGCTCTTGTGGGATGTGGTTCGTGTCATCACGCGTCTGATCTGTTACCTGGCCGCGGCGCTTGGACGCAGGCGTATCAAGGGTTTTCGGAACCGCAAGACAGCGCCGGGACCATCAGGCCGCGACCTACCGAGAGCTCATCAGTATTGCCGCGGAGGTTGTCGACAGTGCAAGAACGGCACTTCGGCAAACTGCAAAAGCGCGCGGCAAAGATACAATCGCTGAGCTGGCTATCGCGCAGGCACGCAAGGAGATCGAGCACTTTTGTGACCTCGGGGCTCGCGTGATCGATCAGGCGCGCCGCCGTGTGCTCGATGGCGAGCAAGTTCCGACTGCCGAGAAGATCTATTCGATTTTCGAGCCGCATACCGATCTTATCAAACGCGGCAAGGTGCAGACGCCGATCGAGTTCGGTCACAAGGTCTTCCTCGCTGAAAGCGCGTGCGGTTTGATCACGCAGTATGAAGTGTTGGACGGCAACCCCGTTGACGAACAGCACGTGGTGATCTCGTTGCAACGCCACAAGCAGACCTTCGGCGACGTCCCTGAATTGTACGGATCGGATCGCGGTTTCTTCAGTGAGCCGAACGTGAAGTCGTGCCAGCAGCAAGGCGTCAAGGTGGTGTGCATCCCACAACGAGGCGGCACCAAAACACCCGAGCGCGAAGCCTATGAGAAGAGCCGGGACTTCAAGGACGGCCAGCGCTTTCGCGCGGGCATCGAAGGGCGCATCTCAGTGTTGTTCCGCGGTCGCGGCATGAAGCGCTGTCTCGCCGAAGGTCGCGAGCGCTTTGAGCTATGGGTCGCGGCGGCCGTGCTCGCCAACAACCTCATGAAGATTGCGGCCCTGTTGACACAACGATCATCGCGCAGACGAAAAGCCGCCTGACACTATCCCTCAAGTCCTTCGCTCGTCGCGGAAGGATATCTGCTGTACATTATTGGTAACCACCGCGCGTCCAATGGATGCGACGTGAAATCACGACGAAAATCGGGGTCAAAATACCCGGCAAGCGCCCGCCGTCGCTGCCAGTTTGCCCTGGTTTTATTGAGGAACTGGCGCGCCTAAACATAAAAACAGGCGTTTCGCGACAAAAACTAGGCTAGCAGCGTCGGTGGTCGCTCTGCTCGAATAGCGCTGATCCCGGGATGCGACGTCATGCGGAGATTTCAGCTATCGCTTCGCCTGCACGGTGGCCGCCATTCGCCTGACGGCTTCGATCACGGTCTCCGGACGGTCCAGCTGAAC
>DATEME010000081.1:0-14967 GCA_035275865.1 Candidatus Acidiferrales bacterium
CGGGTGGCGGAGTGCGCGAGGGGCTCATGCGCTCGCTTGTGAAGCGGGAGGAGCCGAGGACGCGGGCGAATCGGCATCGAGATAATACAAAATCCGCGTGCACGTCTCGCAATGGAACATTTTGCCGTCCGCGCCGCGCTGCATCTCTTGAAACACATGCGGCCGCACGCGCATTCCGCACGCGGAGCATCTTTCGTCGCGCAATTCGGCGAGCGCGATGCCTCCGTGTTTCTTTGCGATGCGCGCGTAGTGGTCGAGGAGATTTTCGGGAATATCGGCGACAATGGCGGAGCGCTGAGCGTCCAGCGCGGCAAGGTCTTTTTCCGTCGAAGCCTTCTCGGCATCGAGCGCGGCGCGCTCTCCGCGCACGTCTTCTTCGATTTCCTTCAGCCGCCGCTCGGAAACCTTCACGCGCCGGTCATAATCCTCGGCATTCACCATCTGTTCGAGCAAACGGTCTTCGGCCTTCGCAATTTCGGCTTCGGCAAGATCCACTTCGTGTTGCAGTGCCTTGTAGGCCTCGTTGGTCTTTACCTGGGAAGTCTGGTCACGGTATTTCCGCACGCGATCCTTCCACTGCTCCACGTCCAATTCGTATTTCTTGCGGTCGCGCACGGTGGCGACCTGCGCTGCTTTCGCCTGATCGAGTTCCGCGCGCGCCGCGGCTACGCGAGCATCAGAGGCAGCAATTTTTTGCGGGAAGCCCGCAAGTCTCGTGCGCACTTGATTCAGGCGCACATCGATGGCTTGCAGATCAAGCAGGCTCTGGAGGGATTTCTGCACGACGCGGCCATTCTAACACAGGCCCAGCAGCCCCTGCTGGCCGCGCCGTGAATCGGATGGAGATTACTGAGCGGCTGTGATTTCCATCGTCTGATCGATGGCGAAATTCGTGCATCCTGCAGGAGCGGGGCCGGTGCAGCGCGCTGTGACTCGGAAGCTATCCGTGGAAGCCGCCGCGTCATACGTATAGCCTTGTCTGCCGCTCTTCTTGTACGCCATGGCGCCGCTCGAAACGAGATCGTCGAGCGATCCATAGGTACTGTGTTGCGCCTGGTAGACGCGTTCGGCCTGCGCGATCGAAAGCAGGTCGTTCTTGACGCCGATCACGTCGACCGTTTGCGTCAGCGCCGCAGGCCTGACGGCGGCCTGTCCCGAAGTGAAATAAAATTTGTAAACGAATAAGCTGATTACCAGGACGACGAGCATTCCCGCAAATCCGCGCATGGGGTCACCTCGTTGGATTCGCCACTATTTTAGCGGGAGGAGAATCCGCGAAGGCGCTCATGCAAGCGAAGGCATTCCGTTCAGTAAATACCCGGCAGAAAGCGCGCCGTCCGCGCGGCGTAGCGGTCATATTCGGCCCCAAAGAGCCCGCGCAAATGCTCTTCCTCCAGGTCAACGCGCCGCACATTCACCCAAATCCAGCCCACGGCCAACACCCAAGCAATCACGCTCGCCAGAGCCAGCGCAAAGGCAATCCCGCAGACGATCAGTCCCGCATAGCGAGGATGCCGCACGAAACGATACGGACCGTGGCTCATCATCTTGCGGTCGCTCAAGCCGCCGCGAAACTGCTGTGAAAGGTAGAGATCCGTCCAAACTAGCCAAGCCGTGCCGGCAACGCATAGCGCCAGGCCGGGAATCTGCAAATAGGGTTGTCGTAACTGCGGCACGAGATGCCAATGGCCATAATCGAAAAAGACCAGTACCTCGGCTGCCGCAAAAAGGTCGATCCAGAAAAACATCAGCCGGTCGAAATTCATGCCTGAAGCTTCGAGCATCACCTCGCGCGAGACAAACATTTCGCGATGAAAATGCGCCGTGCTCAGGCACCAAATCGCCAGCAGAATCAGCAGTCCCACCGAAAAGACGTCAAATTGCGCCCATGGCGTGCTTGAGTGCCATTGCCACAAGCCGCAGATCGCGGTCCCAAACCATGCAACCGCGAAGAAAAGTGTGAGAAGGACCGATTTCAGCACAAAGAGCGGCTTGGATTGGGCCTTAGGCCGGTGAGGCTTTACGCGAACGTCGCGCGCCCGCCCGGGAAAGACATTATCGAGAAAAAAGTCGCGTGCTTGCAATAAAAGGTCAGGTGATTGGCGTGGCATCGAGACCAGATGCTATTTCTCTTAGGCGCGATGCGTCAACTACAAATTGTCACACACCGTTACAAAGACCATCATGCCGGCGCAGCCCTTCCGAAACGTTTCCGCTAACCTTACGTCTAAAATCACAATATTCAGCGATCAGGCCGGATTCTCAGGCAAACGTTTGACACGGGCCTCTCTGAAAAGGATACTTGGGCGGGTTTTCTATGATGACGAAAGGCTTCCCAGCCTCTTTGCATAAAAATCGCTCGAGGCACACATATCAACGGCGTTTTTGCCTTCTTGCGCTATGTGCCCTGGCTTTTCTGGCATACTCCGCCACAGCACAGAATCTTCCCGCCGACGCGCGGCCGCCGAAGCTCAACTTCACCACGCACACGCTCGGTAATGGCCTGAAAGTGATCCTTCTCGAGGAGCACGGCGTCCCCGTCATTAATCTTCAAATGTGGTATCACGTCGGCTCGAAAGATGAGCAGCCCGGCCACACGGGCTTCGCGCATCTTTTCGAACATCTCATGTTCAAGGGCTCCGCGCACGTCGGTCCGGACGAGCACTCGCGCATCATCGAAGCGATGGGCGGCTACGACAACGCCGAAACCAACGATGACTCGACCGATTTCTTCGAGACATTCCCGGGCAATGATCTCGAAACGGTTCTGTGGCTCGAAGCCGATCGCATGGGCAGCCTCAACGTCGACCAGGCCAATTTCACTTCCGAACGCGAGGTCGTAAAGGAAGAGCGTCGTCTTCGCGTGGAAAACGAGCCTTACGGCTATCTCGAAGAAGACCTGCGCGCGGCCGCGTTCACCACGCACCCGTATCACCATGTTCCCATCGGCAGCATGGAAGACCTTAATAACGCCACGCTCGCCGACGTTCGCGCCTTCTTTGAAACGTACTACAAGCCCAATAACGCAACGCTCGTCATCGTCGGCGATTTCAACTCAGATCAAGCCCTCGCCTGGATACACAGATATTTCGACGGTATTCCGCCGTCCGCAAAGCCGATCCCGCGAAATATTCCGCAGGAGCCGCCCCAAACCGCCGAGCGCGAAGTGAAAAAATCCTACTCGAATACGCCGCTCCCGGCTGCCGTGATCGGTTACAAAATGCCGGCCCGCTACGCGCCCGACGCGTATCCTCTCGAGCTCGCTTCCGATATTCTCGCGGCCGGTGAAAGCAGCCGCCTGTATCAGGAATTGGTTTATAAGCAGCAAATTTCCGTGCAGGCCGCCGGTTTCGGCGATTTTTCCGAAGATCCGAATCTCTTCTGGGCTTACGCGATCATGAATCAGGGCCATACGGCCGAAGAAGGCGAAAAGGCCGTGGTTAACGTGCTCGACGAACTGAAAACGCAGCCGGTCGACGCTGAGGAACTCGAAAAAGCCAAGAATCAGGAAATTGCAGCGGCTGTTCTTGGCCGCGATTCCGACGAAGACAAGGCCGTCGCCATCGAAAACGCCGCCGTGATCGGCAAAGACCCGAATCTGGTCAATACCGAACTCGATCGCTACCTCGCCGTCACGCCCGAGGACATCCAACGTGTCGCCAAACAGTATTTCGTGCCGCAACACGCAACCGTTCTCTACGTCACGCCGGCGGCCCCAACCCAATGAGATCCCAAACAACAAAAATTGCCACCACGCTCCTGGCCTTCGCATTAGGCGCTGTCATTATTACCGCCGCGCAGAACGGCCCGCAAACGGCGCGCCCGGCCGATTCTCCCAGCACCGGCAATCCCAACGGCACCGGCGTGGTTCCACCGGGAGTGAAACTTGTCCCGCAACGCCCCGCGCCCGCTGGGCCCAAGGCATTCCATTTCCCGGACGCCGCGACGAAAACTCTGCCCAACGGCCTTCGCGTCTTCGTCGTTCATGACGCGAGCGAGCCGGAAGTCGCCGTCCATCTTGTCGTCATGACCGCCGGCACCAGCAAAGACGATCCAAAGGCGCCCGGCGTCGCCCAAATGACGGCCAACATGCTCACGCAGGGCACGCAAAGCCGCTCGGCGCAACAGATCGCCCAAGCCATCGACTTCGTCGGCGGCAATCTAAACGCCACGGCCGGCTTCGATTCTACCGACGTCACATTGAGCATCGTCAAAAAGGACCTGACCACCGGCCTCGACCTGATGCAGGATGTGGTCCTGCACCCGGCGTTCAAGGCCGACGAACTCGATCGTCAGCGCGAACAACTCCTTTCCAACTTCGAAGTCGAATATTCCGATCCCGACTATCTCGCGACTCAAGTCTTCGGTCGGGTGCTCTATGGCAACTCGCCCTACGGTCTCCCGCCGGAAGGCACTCCGGATTCCGTGAAGAGAATGGATCCGGACGCGCTCATCAAATTTCACGACGCGAATTACGCACCGAATCAGTCGCTGCTCGCTTTCGCCGGAGACATTACGCCCGATGAGGCCTTCGCCGCAGCCGAAAAGTATTTTGGTTCATGGCCCAAATCCGCTGCCTCGGATACGACTCCTCCGGCGCTCGCTGGCCCTTCCGGCCTGCATTTCTGGCTCATCGATAAGCCCGATGCCGTACAGACGCAAATCCGCGTCGGCAGGCTCGGCATTCGCCGCGCCGATCCGGACTACACTCAGCTGCTCGTGGCCAATAGGATTTTCGGCGGTGGCTACAACAGCCGCCTCAATACGGAAGTTCGCATCAAGAAAGGGCTCACCTACAGCGCCTATTCTTCTTTCAACCCGCACCGCTACGCGGGGTCCTTTGCCGTAGGCACGTACACGCGCACGCCGGAAACGGTTGAGGCTACCAAGCTCGTGATGAATCTGCTTTCGCAGATGGCTACGGGCGACGTGAGTCCAAAGGAAATGGACTTCGCGCGCGATTATTTGGCGGGCGTCTATCCGATCCAGTCCGAGACGGCCGACCAGGTCGCAGGTCGCGTCCTTACGGTCGCCGAGTATGGCCTGCCTGCCGACTACAACAGCACCTATCCCGACAAAATCCGCGCCGTCACCGCCGACCAAGTGAAAGCTATGGCCGTGAAATATATGACGGCGGATAATCTGGACGTCGTCCTCGCCGGAAACGTCAGCGCTTTCCGTGACGACCTGAAAAAGGAATTTCCGTCCGCGAAATTCGATGAGATCGCGGCCGAACAGATCGACTTGCTCGCCCCTGATCTCCGCGCAGCAAAGCCTGCTGTCGCAGCCGCCACTCCCGCGTCGCTCGCCGCCGGCAAGCAGGTGCTCGATGCAGCCGTGCAAGCCGCTGGCGGCGACGCTCTCAAATCGGTTTCCGGCGTCGCGATGACCGAATCCGAAAAACTCCTCAACCCGAGCGGCGATCAGCAGCGCGATGTTAACTGGTCCGTCGCATATCCCAACCGCTGCCGCGCCGAAGTGCAATCGAACGGCATGACGATCCGCCAGGGTTCCGATGGAAAATCCGCGTGGATCGAATGGCAATCGCAAACGCATGATGCCACGCAAATGATGGGTGAATTTCAGCGCGGAATCGCGCTATTCGGCGGTGGCTGGGGCCTCTATCAGCAGGCCCTCGCCGGAAAAATCCAGGCGCAAGCAATCGGCGAGGAGCAAATCGACGGCAAAAACCTGCCGGGCGTCATGCTGCAGACCGCTTTCGGCAACATAAAACTCTACTTCGATCCGCAAACGCATCTTCTAGCCGTCGCGCGCTATCAATCCGCCACATCGAAAGGCGCGGTCGATAGCGAACAGCGCTGGTCAGACTACCGCACCGTCGACGGCCGCCAATTCGCCTTCTCAACAGTCGTCTACCGCGACGGCCAGAAATACATGGAATCCACGGTAAAAGACCTAAAACTCAATCCCGCCCTGCAAGATTCTCTCTTCGCCGCCCCGCAGCAGCCGCAGCACTAATCGCCTGTCATTTCGAAGACTCGACGAAAATGTAGAAATTCTCCTTGCTTCCTTGCGTCCTTGCCTCTTTGCTTCCCTGCTTCCTCATTTCACCCAGAGCACCACTTTCCCAATATTCTTCCGCTCATGAATGTACTGGTGCGCCGTCGCCGCATCCGCCAGCGGAAATTTCTTCCCCACCACCGGCTTGATCTTCCCTGTCGAATACATCTGGAAAAGATCGTTCATTTCTCGATGCAACAGCCCGGGCCGCGACGTCAATCCCGAAAGGCTTACGCCGATCACCGAAATATTCTTCGCCAGCAGTTCCAGCGGTTGAAATTTCGGCGTCTCAAGCATCGCTTTCGCGCTCCCGATCGTGTCTTTCTTCCCGCTCGGCTTTACGATTGTCGAAAATCCATAGATCACCAGGCGCCCTGTCGTCCCCAGGCAATCGTAACTGCGCGCAAACGATTTCCCGCCAATCGGGTCCATCACCATTTCGACGCCCCCCGCAGCGTATTTCTTGATCACCTCGACAAAATCGTCCTTCTCGTTATCGATCGCATGATCCACGCCCATTTTGCGCAACGTGTCTTGCTTCGCAGGCCCCGCCGTCGCGAATATCTTCAAGCCGCGCGCCTTCGCGATCTGCACGGCGGCGATACCGACGCCTCCGGCCGCGCCATGAATCAGAATCCGCTCACCAGCCATCATGTTCCCCATCACCACGATGGAGTGATAAGCCGTCAGATAATTCACGGGAATCGCAGCCGCTTCATCGAAGCCGATCCCCTGCGGCAATCGAAACGCGAGGTTCGCCGGCACGGTCACCCACTCCGCATATCCGTTGAAATTTGTCACCGCCGTCACGGCGTCTCCCGGCCGCAAGGCGTCCCCGTCCGACGGGCGGCCGCCCTCGCCGATTTTCTCCACAATTCCGGCCACCTCCAGCCCCGGCACAAACGGCGGCTTCGGCGCAGTTGGATAAAGTCCCATCCGCGCGAGCAAATCCGCGAAATTCACGCCGATCGTCTTCACCCGGATCAGGATTTCGCCTGTTTTCGGCTGCGGATCTGGCAGATCCTGCACCGAAAAAACCTCCGGGGCCCCGTACCTCCGAATTACGGCCGCACGCATCTAAGTCTCCTTTGGCCTGTAGCGGACCGGGCTGGGGGCACTGGGTCGCCGCAGCATTTCCATTGGGAAAAAAGCATATATTACCTTACACTGTAAGACCCTGTGCCTCGATGAAAATACAATTTAAGCGTGGTAGAACCTTTGTGTTCGCGGCCATCATGTCCGCAAGTTGCGTTTTTCTGGCGTCAGCTCAGCCTGCCGATTCTCCTCAGCCTCCGCTCCTTACTGCGATGCAGCAGGAGCTCAGCCGCTCGATGGACGCGCTCTCGACGGCCAATCCGCCAGCTTACTTTATCAGTTATACCGTCACGGACGCCGATGAATCCGAAGTTTCGGGCTCCAATGGCGCCCTGATCGAAAGCGATGACGACCACAATCGTTATCTCGAAGTCCAGACTCGCGTCGGCTCCTATCAGCTCGACAACACCCATAAAATCACCGGCGGGCGCGACGACTTCACGAGTGGCGCCGAGCCCATCGTGCTCGATGACGACATTCCCGTTCTCCGCCGCGAAATGTGGCGCCAGACCGATCGCCAGTATCGTGAAGCTTCGCAGCGCCTCATTCAGGTAAAGACGAGCCAGCAAGTCCAGGTGCAGAGCACGGAGGGCGGCGCTCCGGATTTTTCTCATGAGAAACCGCACGTTTCGATCGGCCCGCTCGTCTCGATCCACGTGGATCGCAAGCCCTGGGAAGAGCGCGTCCGCCGCTACACGGCCGAATTCAGTAAGTCGCCCGCGACGCTGAATTCGCTGGCCACCTTCACCGCGCAGGCCACAAATCAGGATCAGATCACGTCTGAAGGCACCAAACTTCAGTTCGGGCTCATCCATTACCGCCTCGAGCTTTACCTGCAGACGAAAGCGCCGGACGGCATGGACATCAACCGCTACGCCAATTTCGATTGGCTCGACCCGAAAGATGCCCCGACCGACAAGACAATTGATGCCACGATTCATCAACTGCTCGGCGAAGCCGAATCGCTCGATAAAGCGCCGCTCGTCGATCCCTACGCTGGTCCGGCGCTGCTCACCGGACGCGCCGCCGCCGTGTTCTTCCACGAAATTTTCGGCCATCGCGCCGAAGGTTTCCGCCAAAAGGACATTGAAGAGGGGCAGACGTTCACCAGCAAAATCGGTGAGAGGATCATGCCGGATTTTATTTCGATCAAGGACGATCCCACTGAGGCAACGCTGAATGGCGAGATGCTGCTCGGCCATTATCCGTATGATGACGAAGGCGTGCCCGCGCAAGATGTGCAGCTCGTCGATCACGGCGTGCTCAAGACGTTCCTCATGTCGCGCTCGCCGCTCGTCAACGTCCCGGATTCCAACGGCCACGGTCGCCGCCAGCTCGGTTACGTTCCCGTCGCCCGCCAGGGCAATCTAATCGTCTCCAGCACCAACGGCGTTCCGTTCGCGCAGTTGCGCCAGAAGCTGATCGACATGGTCAAGCAGCAGGGCCTGCCATATGGCCTCCTCATTGACGATATCTCCGGCGGCTTCACCATGACCGGCCGCTCGCAACCGCAGGCTTTTCAGGTCGAGCCGCTCGTCGTCTATCGCGTTTATGCGGACGGCCGCCCCGATCAGATCGTGCGCGGCGTAAATATCGTCGGCACGCCGCTGGTTTCGCTCTCGAAGATCGTCGCAACCGGCGATAAACAGGAAATTTTCAATGGCTACTGCGGCGCCGAATCCGGCTCCGTTCCTGTCGCAGCCGCATCGCCCGCCATCCTGATCTCCGAAATGGAATTCGCCAAGAAGGAAACTTCGACGGACAAACCGCCGATCTTGCCGCCCCCCGCGCATGATCCGGACGCAACGAAGGGGCAGGCACAATGAAAAAACTTTTTTCGACCGTCGCAATGATTGCGGCGATCGCGTGTTCCGCTTCCGCCGGTGCTCCGCGCCCTGCGCCTGCAAAGCAATCCAACGGCATGCCGGATTTTGCCACCGATAAAGACCAGACGCTTCACGCCATGCAGGACGAGCTGAATCGTTCCAGAACGCGCCTCGTCATTCCCAGCGTCGGCAAGCCTTATTTCATCGAATATCGCCTCATCGACCTCGATATCCGCGAAGTGAGCGCCTCATTCGGCGGAGAAGTCTCCAGCGCCGTCTCGCGCACGCGCAGCATGGGTGTTGACGTCCGCGTCGGCAACTATCATCTCGATAGTTCGAATTTTGTCGGCGGCCAAGGTGGCTTCCAAGGCGTCTTTGGCAACACCGGCCAAGTCGGCATCGATCGCGACTACAATTCGCTGCGCCAGGATCTCTGGCTCGCCACCGACGAAGCTTACAAGAATGCCGCCGCCCAGATGTCTCTCAAGCAGGCGTTTCTCAGCAGCCTTACCAAGCCGCCCGAAATCGATGACTTCTCCCAGGTGCCGCCCACTGTCGATGTCCAGCCGCGCATGGAAGCGGATTGGACCTCGCGCAATTGGGAGCAGGAAGCCCGCGAAGCGTCCGCCGGCCTGAAGAAATTCCCCGATCTCTACGGCTCGCACGTCAACTACTACATCATCTACGCGACCACCTACCTGATGGATAGCGAAGGCACCGTGATCCGCAATTCGCGCTGCATCGCCGCCGTGGAAGCCGCTCTCGATACGCAAGCCGAAGACGGCATGCCCTTGCACAATTTCTATTCCGTTGACGTGCTGAATCCCGCCGACCTGCCCGATCCGGCCACTGTCGCGAAAGGCATCGAAGAAGCCGCCGCGCAATTGACGGCCCTCCGTGAAGCTCCGCTCGTCACAGATTACACCGGCCCGATGCTCTTCGATCCTCGCGCTGCCGGCTCGCTGCTCGCGCAGCTTGTTACGCCGTCTCTTTCCGGCGCTCGTCCGCCGCTCTCCTCTAACACGCAGTTTGACCAGCTGATGGCGCGCTTCGGCGGACAAAGCGAATGGTCCGGCCGCCTCGGCACTCGCGTTCTTCCTGTTGGCGTCTCGCTCACGGACGATCCCGCCGCCACCAGCGCGCAAGGCCAGCCTCTCATCGGCGATTACAAAACCGATAACGAAGGCGTGAAGGCGCAGAAGGTCACGATCGTAAACAACGGCATGCTCACAGGTCTGCTCATGACGCGCCGCCCCGGCCCCGACTTCGACGCATCCAATGGCCACGCGCGCGCCGGCAATACGCAGCCGATTCCCAGCAATCTGATCCTGCAAGCCACGAACGGGCTCGATCAAGCCGCGCTCCAGCAAAAGTTCATTCAAGCCTGCAAAGACGACGGGCACAATTGGTGTCTCGAAGTCCAGCGCATGGATAATCCCGCGCTCGGCGCTGTCAGCCCGGGCGATGCCTCCGACACCGTCAGCCAACTCGCCGGTGGCCTTGGCAGTGGAACGCGCCTGCCGCTCATGATGTACAAGGTCTACGTCAACGACGGCCACAAAGAACTCGTCCGCGGCGGCACGATGCAGGACCTCACCGTTCGCACGCTTCGCAATATTTTGGGAATTGGCGCAGACTCGGCCGTCTACAACTATTTGCAGAACGCCGAAGACGGCCTGGCCGGCACGGCCCTCGGCGCATTCGGCACGGTCGGCGAAAACGGGATTCCCAGCACCGTCACCACGCCCTCGCTCCTACTCGAAGAAGTCGAGGTCCAGGGCTTCCACGGCGAGCCGCGCCGCCTCCCCATCGTCGCTCCGCCCCCCATGCAATGAATTCTTGGCAAAAAAATATGTTGCTGTCCGAAGCTCCTCGATAAAGAACCCTGAGGAACAGGCAGCAATAAACAACAATTCGGCGCTAACAAACAACAATTCGTCATCCTGAGGGCCGCGAAGCGGCCCGAAGGACCCCTCTCGCTTTTGATTGTCTTGTTCTTGCCCTTGTAGCGGCCGACTCGCCTTGTAGTCGGGCGTCTTTGAATTTGCTTTTGCCTTTATCTTTCCCGGCCCTCTTCCTCTGCGGAACTCTGCGCCTGCCGCCGCAGGCAGGTCTCGGCCGTGCGCTTTTTTCTTCCAACTCGGGCGCCCTTGGCGTTTTAATGTTTTCACGCCGGGCCCTCTTGACATCCCACAGGTCCTCGCGTACCTTCCTCTAAGCAACAAACAGGAGACTTCGTGAAAGATTCTCGCTCGGACGTTCTGCAAGGAACTCTCGACCTCATGGTGTTGAAGACTCTCGACGCCATGGGTCCAATGCACGGTTACGGTCTTGCCCGCCGCATCGAGCAGATCGGCGACGAAGCTCTCGCAATCAATCAAGGCACGATCTATCTCTGCCTGATCCGCCTTTTGCAGAACAAATGGATTTCCGCGGTATGGGGCGCATCGGAAAACAACCGCAGGGCTCGCTTCTACTCGATCACGAAAGCGGGCCGCAAACAGTTGGTCGCTGAAACCGCAAATTGGGGGCGCATTTCCGGCGTCATTGGCAAAGTTCTACAGCTGGCTCGGAGGTAGTCTCATGCCATCCGGCCTTCATCGCGTCATCGCACGCTTTCGCGCATTATTCTCCTCGTCGACGCTCGATAGCGATCTTAACGAGGAGCTCGAATCACACGTCGCCATGCTCACCGACGAAAACATCCGCAGGGGCATGTCCCCGCAGGAGGCGCGCCGAGACGCTCTGTTGCGAATGGGAGCGCGCGAGTCGATCAAAGAGCAACACCGGGAATTGCGCGGATTACCCGTTCTTGAAACCTTCCTGCAGGACTTGCGGTATACGTTCCGTATGTTGCGGCGTGATGCCGCATTCGCCGCTTTCGCGATCCTGATCGTCGGCATCGGAATTGGCGCCAGCTGCACGATTTTTAGTGTCGTCGAAACGCTGCTTCTACGTCCTCTGCCCTTTGCCGATCCTGCCAGCCTCGTCTGGCTCTCAAACCGCCCTGATTCCGGCTCTCATGACCTCTCCGGACAAACCACGCAGGTCAATTATCTTCTCGATCTGCGTGCCCAAAGCCATTCTTTCTCCGATCTCGCGGCGTACTTCGCCTTCTACGGCGTCGGCGACGCCAATTTGCTCGGCCAGGGTCAACCCGAGCGATTCACGCGAGTTCCCGTTACGCAGAATTTCTTCCCGCTCCTCGGCGTGACTCCGCTTCTCGGCCGGCAATTTACTGCGGATGAAAGTAGAGGCGGCGGCCCGTGCGCCGTCATGATGAGCTACGGCCTGTGGCAACAGCGCTTCAACGCGGACCGCAGCATGGTCGGCCGCTCGATCAACATCAGCGGCTCTCTCTGTACGGTCGTCGCCGTCCTGCCTGCTTCGTTCGACTTTGGCGATATCTTCGCGCCGGGCACTCACGTCGATTTATTCACGCCCTTTCCTCTCAACGATCAGACCAACAGATGGGGTAATACTCTTTCGATCGTCGGTCGCCTAAGGCCGGGAGTTACAATCGCCGCGGCATCCGCCGAAAGCTCGTCACTCGCCCTCAACATGAAGCGTGACCATCCGGAGCGCAATGGCTTTAGGCCCGAACTTTCGTATTTATCTCAATACGTCAGCGGTCGTATCCGCCCTGCCCTAATCCTGCTCGCCTGCGCAGTCGGAGTTGTGATGCTTATCGTTTGCGCCAATCTCTCCAACCTCCTTCTGGCGCGCGGCGCTTCGCGGCAAAAGGAAATCGCCATTCGCTCTGCGCTCGGCGCCACAAAACCGCGCCTCGTCCGCCAGATGCTCACCGAAAGTATCTTCCTTTCCAGCGCTGGCGCCGTCTTAGGATTGCTCCTTGCATTCGTCGCCACGCGCGCTCTCTCGCACCTGAGTAGCATGGCTATTCCTCTACTGGAAAGCGTCCGTATCGACGGCATTTCCTTCGCCTTCACAGTCGCTGCCGCAATTATCACCGGCGCAACCTTCGGTCTCGTGCCCGCGCTCCACGTCTCTGGCTCCAGGCTCCACGAATCGCTCAAAGAGGCTCACCGCGGCTCGACGCGCGGCATTGGCCACTCCTGGATTCGCGGCGCACTCGTGATTTCGGAAATTGCGCTTGCGTGTGTCCTCGTTGTCGGCGCAGGACTGCTGATTCGCAGTTTTGTTCGCGTGCTCGGCGTCAATATGGGTTTCAATCCTGAACATGCAGTCGCCCTCCGCATCGATCCCAATTCCACGCTCTACAAAACTCAAGCGCAGCGCAATGCTTACTTCAGTGACGCTCTCAATCGCGCGTTGGCTATACCCGAGGTTTCCGCCGTCGGCTTGACCGACACGCTTCCTCTGGGTCACAACCGCACTTGGGGTTTTGGTGTGAAAGGGCGAGTGTTCGAGCGCGGGCAAAATCCCGAAGCGTTCATCAATATCGTGAGCGACGGCTACGTGAAAGCTATGGGGATGTCTCTGCGCGCTGGCCGCGATCTCAGCGAAACGGACACACCCTCCACGCCCAAGGTAATCCTCATCAACGAAACGCTGGCACGCCGCCTGTGGCCCAATGAAGATCCGCTCGGCCAAGTCCTCCAAATCGATACTGACCGCACCGTCGTTGGCGTTGTATCCGACGTTCATAATCTCGCGCTTGAGGAAGGTGCCGGTTCGCAAGTGTACATTCCGATCCGTCAAACCACCGATTACGGAACTGTTGATCTCGTCGTCCGCAGCTCTCTTCCTACTGCTGAAATTGGCTCTCGCCTGCGTGAAAGCCTGCGCCCGATCGCGCCGGACCTCTCGATGTCGACCCTGCGCACATTGCAGGATTTGGTCAATACATCGGTGTCGCCTCGCAGGTTTGTCGTGCTGCTTCTCGCCGGCTTTGCTGCATTCGCATTGATACTTGCCTCGCTCGGAATCTATGCCGTGATCTCGTATTCCGTGAGCCAGCGCACTCAGGAAATAGGAATTCGCATGGCTTTGGGTGCGTCTGTTGGAAGAGTCCAGACCGATATCCTTCGCCAAACGCTAAGGCTCGCCGCAATAGGCATGAGCATTGGGGTGATTGCGTCATGGCTGTTGGCTGGCGCCCTCCGCACTTTGCTCTTCGGCGTAAACTCCACGGACCCGGCGACATTCCTCGCAATGCTCGTGATCCTCACCCTCATCGCCGCAATCGCCGGCTACATCCCCGCACGCCGCGCCTCCCGCATCGACCCTGTCACCGCCATGCGCTGCGAATAACCCTTCTGTGGCACAGCCACTCTGGCTGTGTAGGTTTCGTAGCGGCCGCCTTTTGGGCGGGCGCCTTGGCCTTTATTTTGTGACGCTGGCTTCCAGCCGGCGCATTTGAATTTCGTTCTGCCCTAAGATTTTGCCGTGCCTTTGACGTACGTAGCGGCCGCCTTTGCCCCGCGACTCGCACCGGGGACGCGCGGGTTCTGCGCGAGGCGGGCAGCCTTTGAAGTTGCCTTTTTGCCATTCAAATCTTCCAATCGATGAACATCTACTCTCTAGCAAGCAATTTAAGAAGTAACTGTTCTCATTCCATGTTATAAAGTCCGCGCACCGCACCCCAGCCTTCGGGATAGGGATGGGGTACGTTTATGCACGGCTCACTCATTAAGAACTTCGTCCGACTGTCCTGTCTCCTCTTTTTTACGGCGACCCTGCTTCCAGCCGAAACATGGGTAAAGGTCGCTTCGCCTCATTTCACGGTTATCAGCAACGCTGGCGAAAAAAATGCCCGCAACGTAGCTGCCAATTTTGAAAGGATTCGCGCCACGCTCGCGATCTTGCATCCTTCGCTTCGCGTGGATGCCAGCGCTCAGACGATCATCGTTGTGCCAAGAGACGTGTCGACCTTCGACAAGTTAATGCCGTCCTACAGAAAAGAAGACGACCATGTCGCTGGCCTTTTTCGCGCGGGTTGGGAACACAACTATGTCATCATTCGACTCGATTTCCCGGACTTTGCTGAGACGGAGGTCTACCACGAATACATCCATAACCTTTTGCATTTGAATTTTACGCG